>DATNIV010000504.1:0-6609 GCA_035604255.1 Telmatospirillum sp.
TGGTGTTCCATCGCACGCGCTGGGGTACCTTGATTCGGGCGGCGACGCAGGACCGCGAGATGGTGGCCGCCCTGGGCGTCAATCAAACCTGGCTGTTCACCACGGTCTTCACCTTGGGCGCTTTTCTGGCCGGCTTGGGCGGCGCCATCCAGTTGCCGCGCGAGGCGGTCAGTCATGTGATGGATTTGCAGATCATCACCGAAGCCTTTGTCGTCGTGGTGATCGGCGGCTTGGGCAATGTGCTCGGCGCCTTTCTGGCGGCCATCATCATCGGTGAGTTGAACGCCTTTGGTCTGGTGGTGTTCCCGCAAATCACCCTGGTGCTGACCTTCCTGGTGATGGCGGTCATTCTGGTGATCCGGCCCTGGGGATTGCTGGGCAAACCCGATGTCGCCGTGCGCGGCGTCAGCCTGGAAATGCCGATTCGCCCGCTCGGGCCCACCGGCCGCAAAGCCGCCGCTGGTTTCCTGTGCGTTCTGTTGGTTCTGCCGTTGGTGATGGGAGGCTATGGCCTGTCGGTGGCCTCCGAGGTGCTGATCTTCGCGCTCTTCGCCGCATCGCTGCATTTCATCATGGGGACCGGCGGCATGGTGTCCTTCGGTCACGCCGCCTATTTTGGCCTGGGCGCCTACGGCGCCGCTCTGGCGGTCAAACTTCTGGGCCTTCCCATGTTGGGCGCTCTGGTGGCCGGCCCCTTGCTGGCCGGGCTGGCCGGCCTTCTCTTCGGCTGGTTCTGCGTCAATCTGTCGGGTGTCTATCTGGCCATGCTGACGCTGGCCTTTGCCCAAATCGCCTATGCCATCGTTTTTCAATGGTCCGAGGTGACCGGCGGCGACAACGGCCTGGTCGGCATCTGGCCGGCGGCCTGGGCATCTTCGGCCAGTGCGTTCTATTACCTGTGCCTGGCCTTGTGCGGCGGCGCCATGCTGGCGATCCGCCGCGTGACCTTCGCGCCCTTCGGCTATACCTTGCGCGCCGGTCGCGACTCCGCCTTGCGGGCGGACGCCATCGGTATCGATATGACCCGCCATCGGTGGCTGGGGTTCGCCATGAGCGGTGTCTTCGCCGGGGTCGGCGGGTCTCTTTACGCCTTCCTGAAAGGCAGCGTGTTTCCCGACACGATTTCCATCGCCACCTCGATCGACGGCTTGGTCATGGTGCTGTTGGGCGGCGTGCAAACACTGCTGGGGCCGTTGGTGGGGGCGGCGACCTATACCACCTTGCATGTGGTGGTGAGCAGTGTCACCGATCAGTGGCGGACGGTCCTCGGGGTTACCATCATCGTTCTCGTCGTCGCTTTTCCCCAGGGGATCGTCGGGTTCCTGCAAGAGAAGTTCGGCCAAACGGAAAAGACGGAGAAGACGTTATGACGCCGCTCAGCGTCCGCGGACTGTCCAAGAGCTATGGCGGTGTCGACGCCGTCAGCGGAGTCGATTTCGACTTGGGCGCCGGCGAACTTCTGGCGCTGATCGGGCCGAATGGCGCCGGCAAGAGCACCTGTTTCAACATGTTGAACGGACAGATCACGCCGAATGCCGGCAGTATCAAACTGTTCGGTCGGGAATTGGCGGGATTGAAACCCCGCCAGATCTGGCGCATGGGGGTCGGGCGGACCTTCCAGATCACCGCGACCTTCGGATCGATGACGGTGATCGAGAATGTCCAGATGGCGCTGATTTCCTTCCATGGCCGGTTGCGCGCCCTGTGGCCGTTCGCCGGCGGTCTTTATCGGGAGCAGGCTTTCGAACTCCTGGAATTGGTCGATATGCAAGGACAAGCCGAGCGGCCCTGCAGCGTGCTGGCCTATGGCGATCTGAAACGGGTCGAATTGGCGGTCGCCTTGGCCAACGATCCGAAACTCTTGCTGATGGATGAACCGACGGCCGGCATGGCGCCCCGGGAACGCATCGAATTGATGCAACTGACCGCCGATATCGTGCGGGCGAGGGGCATCAGCGTCTTGTTTACCGAACATGATATGGATGTCGTGTTTACCCATGCCAATCGGGTCATGGTCTTGAGTCGTGGCAAGAAGATTGCGGAAGGAACGCCGGGAGAGGTTCGTGAAAATCAAGCGGTTCAGGCCATCTATCTCGGAACGGGGGCGGTCTACGACCAAGCCAAAGTCGGAGGTGCGGCATGAGATTGGTCGTTGACAATCTGAACGCCTTCTACGGCCGGGCCCAGGTGCTGTTCGATGTCACGCTGGAGGCCGGCTCGCACGAGGTGTTGGCCTTGATCGGACGCAATGGCGCCGGCAAATCAACGACCTTTAAAAGCATCGTCGGCCTGGTCGCGTCACGCCGGGGTCGGATCGACTTCAACCACAATATCAATTTCGATCCGATCGATATTTCCTGTCTTCCCGTGCATCGGATCGTCGAGATGGGTCTGGGCTATGTGCCCGAGGACCGTCGCATTTTTACCGATCTGACGGTCGAGGAAAATCTGGACGTCGGCACGCAGCTTCCCCGCGACGGTGTCCCGCATTGGACCAAGGAACGGCTTTACGAACTTTTCCCCAATCTGGCGGAAATGCGCAAAAGACCGGCCGGCCGGATGAGCGGCGGCGAGCAGCAGATGCTGACCATCGCCCGCTCACTGATGGGCAATCCTTCCCTGATCATGCTCGACGAACCGTCGGAAGGACTGGCGCCCAAGATCGTCGAGGACATGGCCTATGCCATCCTGGCGATGAAGAAGGAGGGGCTGGCGGTGATGATCTCCGAGCAGAATCTGCACTTCGCCAAGATGATCTCGAACCGCGCCTACATCATCGAAAAAGGCCGCATCTGCTACGAAGGCAGCATGGCCGATCTGGCCGCCAACGATGAGATCCGCAACAAATATCTGGCGGTTTGATCGGTGTTTCGAGCGGAAAGCGACGCTGGCATAGCGCGCCAGTAGAATTGATCGTTATCCCTATCGCCGAGAAGGGAATCAAGGGGCGAGGCGTCACGAAATTTTCCTTGTAACTATTCTACGCTAGGAGGTAAGTCTTATCGCAAGCGTGAGTTTTTGGAGGTTTAGGCATGACGCGTAACAGAATTCTCCTCGTGGCAACCCTGACAAGTCTCTGCTTCGGTTCCGGCGTCGCCTTGGCCGATACCGATGCGGATGCCGCGATTGCCTACCGTAAGTCGGTGATGCAGTTGATTGGGACGCATACGAAAGACATCGCGGCCATCGTCAAAGGGACGGTGCCATTCTCGTCCGATCTCGCCTTTCATGCCGAGGGGTTGGCCGGCGCGGCCGCAATCGCGCTGAAACCCTTCGAAGACAAGGTGGTGGAGGGCAAGGACGAGAAGACCACCGCCAAAGCCGACATCTGGTCGAATTTCCCCCATTTCGCAGACACCATGCACAAGCTTGAGGCCGATACCGCGGCGCTGAAGGTCGCCGTCAATAGCGGCGACAAGGCGGCGATCGGCAGCCAGTTGGGCGTCGTCGGCAAAGACTGCAAGTCCTGTCACGACGACAGCCGCACCAAGTAAGGCGGCCGAAAATGGCGACCAATCCCCGCGACGACATCACCGTATGGGATCTCCCGACCCGATTGTTCCACTGGGGATTGGTCGTCTTTGCCGTGATCTTGGTGGTCAGCGGCAAATCGGGTCGCATGGAGATTCATGCCGCCGCCGGTGAGGGGTGCCTCGTTCTGGTGACATTCCGGTTGATCTGGGGCGTCTTTGGCAGCAAAACGTCTCGATTCGCCGATTTTCTCCACGGTCCCCACGCAATCTTGCGCTATCTGACCAGACGGGACTCCTTCCACCGTCCCGGCCATAATCCGCTCGGCGGGTGGATGGTGGTGGTTCTGCTGTGTGCCGTGATGGCGCAAGGGCTATTGGGATTGTTCGGCAACGACGACATTCTGTTCGACGGCCCTCTCTCCCATCTTGTCGGCAAGTCGACGTCCGACCTGCTGACCAGTCTGCACAAGACTCTGTTCCTCATCCTGTCCGGCCTGGTGGCCATCCATGTCTCGGCCGTTCTGATTCATTGGCTGGTGCTGGGAGACAATCTGATTCGGCCGATGATAACCGGGCGCAAACCGGGCCATGGCGAAGACGGCGTGGTGTTCGTCAATTCTCGCCGCGCTGTCCTGGCGCTGTTGTGTTCCGCCGCGCTGGTGTGGGGTCTGTTGAAACTGCTCTGATCTTTTCAACCGCCAGTCGGGGATCTCGCTGTCCTGCCGACAGTCGAACCGCTTGGCTCAATTCGCTGGTCACCGCCAACACCCGTGGCACCCCGTTCGCCACGAACGCCTCCAGCGAACAGCGTTCGACCCTCGCGGTCGCGCTGACGGCGGCGACGACTCGCCCGTCCCGGCCGAAGATCGGAGCGGCGACGGTTCTCAGCCCATAGGCATTTTCACCGTCCGAGAAGGCCCATCCTTTCTTCCTTGTTTCCGCCAGACGGACCAACAACAGGTCTATGTCGGTAATGGTCCGTTCGGAAAGTTTGGTCCGTTCGCCGCTTTCGAGAACGGCGCGCTGCACATCGGGCGGCTCGAAGGCGAGAATGGCTTGGCCCAGGGCGGCGGCATAGATGCCGGTGCGACTGCCGACGCGTCGATCGAGGTGGCTGCGTGCGACATCGCCCTGAACACGTTCGACATAAACGACATCGCTGCCGTCGAGCATTCCGAGCGATGCGGCATCGGCGACATCGGCCACCAGTTCGGCAAGCAAAGGACGGGAGAGCCGCTTCAGATCGTCGCAAGCAAGAGGCGTATAGCCCAACTCCAGACATTTCAATGCCAAGCGATAACGACGACTTCCCGGAACCGGGGCGACATAGCCAAGACTGACCAACGTATTGAGGAGGCGAAAGCTGGTTCCGCGATCAAGGTCGGTGCGGGCGCCGATTTCGCTGACGGTCAACTCAGGCAAATCAGGCCCGAAGGCACGTAGGACCGCGAAAGCCTTGGCGACCGAGTGAACGACACTTTTGGAATCGTCGCTCATCCTCTTCTCCGTTCGATGATGTGTTCGACATCCGAACATTTCGATGAGGGGCAGAGGAAATACCGCCGTTGAGACCAAGTCAAGGCTTTGAGATGGATTGGAGAGAAGTCTTGACGCGCGACGGAGGATGGTGTTCCATAATCTATAAATAGAACAAATGTTCGCAATCCGAACAACATGGGAAGGGACGTCCTGCCGCCCGGCGAAATGCCGAACGCGCCTGGACCAATAACTCCTTCCTTTCCGCCGACGAGACGGTGGCCGGACGCGCTGCTGGCTCGGACATTGCTGTTTTTTCAGGACATGGGACAGAAACGCATGCGTAAAAAAATCGAAGGAGTGCTCTCGGCGATCGTCACCACATTCGACAATACGGGCGCTTTCTCTCCTGCGGCTCAGCGTCGTCAGGTCGAACGCCAGGTTGCCAACGGCAACGGAGTCTTTTGCGGAGGAACCAATGGCGAGTTCTTCGTTCTCGAGACCGCCGAAAAGATCAAATTGACCGAAACCTGCGTCGACGCTGTCGCCGGTCGGGTTCCCGTGGTTGCCCACATCGGCGAAGTATCGACGGCGGCCGCCATCGCGCTGGGCAAGACCTGCGCCGCGATCGGCGTTGATGCCGTCTCGGTGATTACGCCATGGTTCGTCCCCTTGAAGCAGGAGGAACTGGTCGACCATTACCTTCGGATTGCCGATGCCGTCCCGGTTCCGGTTTTCCTCTACAACATTCCGGCGCGAACCGGGAACAAGATCGAACCGGCGACCGCCGCTTCGCTCGGCGCCCATGCGAACATCGCCGGCATCAAGGACAGCGCCGGTAGTTGGGAAAGTCTCGAGGCGTTCCTCGCGGCGGCGGCCGGCGTGAGCGGATTCGACGTCCTCACCGGTCCGGACCATCTCGCCCACCAGGGATTCCTTGCGGGCTGTTCCGCCTGCATTTCCGGCCTGTCCAACGTCGCGCCGCAATGGGTGTCCCGCATCTGGAAAGAATTTCACGCCGGCAACGTCGCCGCGTCGAAGGAGGCGCAGGACGTCATCAGCGGTATTCGCAAAGATCTTTACGCCGTCGGATTCGCCCCGGCCGCGGTCAAGAAGGCGGCGGCCTTGCTTGGGCAAGACGTCGGCGAAAGCCGTTATGCCACGCGGTTCTCGTCCGCCGACGAAGAGACGATCAAGCAGGTGATCGCTCGCTATCGGCTGAACGAAAATCAGTTCGCCTGACAAAGAATAGAAACAACACGCGGCGGGATATCTACGACCGCGTGAGTAATTTTTTCGAGGAAGGAAAACCAAATGCAGGAATTTTCCTCAATAGACACCGTCATCATCGTTGGTATCATCATCGCCTATATTCTCGGTACCGGCTGGCTGACGGTTCGTTTGCGCTCGACGAGCAATGATCAGTTTATGGTGGCTTCCCGCGCCATGCCGGCCATTGTCGTCGGTGTGCTCTTGATGTCCGAATTCATCGGCGCCAAATCGACCGTCGGCACCTCCCAGGAGGCCTTTACGTCGGGTGCGGCGGCGGCCTGGTCGGTCATCGCGGCCGGCATCGGCTTTCTGCTGATGGGACTGTTTTTCGTCCGCAAGGTCTACGGTTCTGGGGAATACACCATCTCCGGCGTGCTTCGTCAGAAGT
>DATNIV010000505.1:0-39202 GCA_035604255.1 Telmatospirillum sp.
GAACCGCTGGTTCAGATCTTTCGAAATGGCCCGCGTCGTTTGATACAACTGATGGACCAAGCCATCCGCATCCACCATGTCGTCTTTCTACCGCTTGGTGCTGCGATGATCCGCTCCTCGCCTGCCGCCCAAAGCTTAGTCTTCTTCGGCGACGGGCTCGATGCCCAAAAAGCCCCGCTGGATGGCGAGATGGCATAGATAGACAACCAGCAGGACAGCCATCGCCGCCGCGGCGCACAGATAGGCGGCGGAAAGGCTGGTCCTCTCGGCGAACATGCCCAGCAGAACGGATCCGCCCCCCAGACCGACGTCCAAAGCGTTGGAAAAGGTCGCGCTGGCGCCGCTTCGACGATCCGCCGACACCCCATTGATAATGGCCGTCTGCAAGGCCGGATACAGCATCCCAACCCCCAAACCATAGAAGATCGAAGCCCCCAGATACAACGTCATCGAGGTGGTCTCCGCCACCATGACCAATCCGCCCAGCAGCAGCAGCACGCCCGGAAGGACGACCCAGGCGGCGCCCTTCCTGTCGTAAACCTTGCCCATGACCAGGCGGGAGATAAAGATGCAGACGGTTCCGAGAATGAAGAAGGATCCGGGAGAGGATAGATGTTGCTCGTTTGCGTAAACGGCAATGAAATTCAGGACGCTTCCATAGGCGATCCCGAACAGCAACACCAGAAGCGACGGAAACATCGTTCCCCGCTCGACGACGATATCGATGAGGCTCGCATGACGCCGGGACACCATCGTCATGCGACGACCATCCGCGACCAGAGGGCCTTCGCATTCCGAGAAGGCGCAGCCTCCCAACCATAGAATCGCCATCAGCTCACATCCCGCCGACAGCAGGAACATGGCCTGAAAACCGTAGGTCGCCGCCACCCAAAGACCGGTCGCCGGCGCCACCGCCATGGCGATGGTTGTGGCGAGACCGAAATAGCCCAAGCCTTCGCCGCACCGCTTGGGCGGAATGAAATCGGTCACGATCGCGATATAGAACGTGGTCCCGATGCCAAAGCCGACGCCATGCACGATGCGGATCCACAACAGGGTCCCGACCGTGGGTGCGATCAGATAAGTGACCGTCGAGAGGAGGGAAATGACGATGCCAATCAGCAGACAGTTGCGTTTGCCGAGTGTCCGCACGCCAAAATCCGTGAAAAGACGCGTGATGACGGACGACAGAACAAATATTCCGGCAATCAAACCAACCTCGGTCTTCGAGCCGCCCATTCCCGACGCGAGAAGCGGGATCGTCGGAAGCAGCATGTGGAAACCGCCGAAGAAAAATCCATTCGATATAAGAAGACTGGAGAAGTTTTTCTGCCAAATCACGCCTGTGTCATGGTCCATTTCGTCTTATTTCGCCTCGCTTGCGTGACAAGACGCCATGCCTCGGCGAGAACAACGCACCGAGGGGGACTTGGCCCATGTCACGTGAAAGTCGGGGTCAGGCGTTCGCTCGGGATCATGCGAATCGCGTCATCACCCAAACCGTTAACTGGTATATTGTTAACTAGCATATGGTTTGAGGAATATCCAGGCGTTTTCAAAAACGTCGGCGTCAGTCCTGGTTCGCGACCTCTTGCTCATGGAGTCGCCGCATCGCGGTTTCCGCGATGACGTCGGCGATCTGAGGCGAGTTGGCGAGGAATTTCTGAAAATCCTTGGCATCGAGGATCAGCAATTGGCACCGCCGGCGCGCTGTCACCGTCGCCGTTCGCGGTGAGTTGCAGGTCAGGGCGATCTCGCCAAAAAAATCGCCATCGGTCAGCGAAACCGGCATCGCACCGCCAAATTCCACGTCCACAAGCCCGCTGACGATGAAATACATGCGATCGCCGATGTCTCCCGCGCGAATGATCACCTCACCCGGTGCGACGCTCCACGACTTGAGCAACGCGGTGATGGCGGCGATGGAACCGGCATCGAGGCCGCCGAGAAACGGAACCTTGGCCACCATATGCCAGGTGTGCAGGAAATCCCGCCGCTTGAGCTCCTCGGAAAAACCCGTGGCGAGAATGGATGCGGGCAGCGCGAACATGCCGATGCCCAGAAGAGCGACCACGCCGCCCAGGATTTTTCCCAAGCTGGAAATTGGCACCGCATCGCCATAGCCAACCGTCGTCAAGGTGGCGACACTCCACCACATGGCACTGGGAACACTGGAAAAACTCGGATTGGCGGATCGCTCGACGAAATAAAGGATGGTGGAACTGCCCAACATCAAGAGGACAAGAAGAAAGATCGCCGATTGAAGAGGGCGCGCTTCGCGGCGGACGACAGCCCCCAGAGTTTCCAAGGCTGGCGAATAACGCGCCAACTTGAGAAAGCGCGCAACACCCAGAACGGCGTCGAAATCGGCCGGCGCCGCGAGCAGTCCTTCGAAATAAAACGGCAGCGCCGCCAACACATCGACCAAGCCGTAGAAACTTTTGAGATATCGCCACAAGGCTTTGCTGGCGCTCTCGCCTTGCGCGCGCAAAATAACGGCGCCGGCCGCCCGAATCAGCAGATCCAGGGTCAGCACCAGCTGGGCCACCCCTTGGGCCGCAGCCATCTCATGTCCAATTCCCGGCGCCTCGACGGAGCGAAACAGCCCCACAACCGTCACCAGCAAAACCATGGCGACGACAAAAACGCGATAGCTCAACGTGGCCATTCCCGGAAACGGGCCCGAGTCCGTGAGCGTGGTAATGAATTTGCGACAAGAGCTCAAGATGTTATTCAATCTATCTTTTCATTTTGCGAGATTAACCGGGACCGGACGTTCATGCCACCGTCTCCGTCATCGATTTTTCCTCTGTGCCGATGATGCCACAGAGTAAGATCCGTTTCGCGTCGACGGTATCGTCACGACCAAAGGGTGGGGCGCCGGAAAACGGTAAGAAGGGGGATGGAATGGTTCGACTGCGGGGTCTTTGTGTGATGGTGGTTGTCGCGCTATCGCTTTCGGCATGCGCCAGGGTTTCTTGGGTCAAACCGAACGCCGGCGCGGCGGAATGGGAGCAGACAAAAGCCGCCTGCATGCTCGAAGGTGCGCAAAGGGTCCCCGTTGCACCGGCCTACGCCATGCAACCCGGAAGTTCCTACACATCGACAAATTGCGACAACAAAGGGCATAACTGCACCACTTACGATACGGTGACACCCCCGTCCGTTCAGCAATATGACGCAAACGCCGGCTTGCGCGACCAAGTGGTCAAGGCCTGCTTCTACCGCAACGGCTGGACGGAAAAAGTGGAATAGGCCGTCTGAGGCTAAAGATCAGTCGCCATAGAGACGGCGCAACCCGGTGGTGATTTCGGCCATTTTGGCGCGCAGTTCCGGCGGTTCCAGGACTTCCGCCTCGGCGCCGAAGCGAAGGAATTCGCTCGCGGCTTGCGGGAGCGCGCCGATGGGGCATGTCACGGTTCGCCAGCCCTCGGCATCCGCGGTGTCGCTGATTTCCGTTCCCGCCCGAACGAAGGACGGACTGATGGCCGCCAGCATCGCCACACCCCACGGCAAAAGCCTGATGGTCGCCCAGCCGGAAAAAAGCTCCGCCTCCAGCCGCCGCGTACTTTCCGCCGTCCAGCTTTTGTAACGGATGCGAATCGATCGTTATTCCCAGACGGCGTCGGCGATGAGCGGCAGATGGACCGGAGAGCCCCGTCAGGAACAACGTTTCGGCCTCCTGAGGAGAAAGGCCGTTCAGCCGTGTCCGGTAGCC
Source organism: Telmatospirillum sp. (assembly GCA_035604255.1). Taxonomy (GTDB): domain Bacteria; phylum Pseudomonadota; class Alphaproteobacteria; order Rhodospirillales; family Magnetospirillaceae; genus Telmatospirillum. The sequence continues at coordinate 3,719 of DATNIV010000505.1, forward strand.
GTCGAGCAGCCCATCCGACCCCCGTTCGCTGTAAACCGGAATACCGGCCGCACTGAGAGCGTCGATACGGATGACCACACGACCCAGTTTCGCCAAGGTCGCGGCGATGGACGCCAACCTCGCCGCCGCCCATGAAGCGACCGTGACTCGGGAGTGACGCATGATGCGCAAAATCGATTTCAAAACGGAACGAAAAGATCTCTACGCGCCGTCGCACAAGGCATTCTCGCTCGTCGAAGTGCCGCCGATGGCCTTCCTGATGATTGACGGCGCCGGCGATCCGAACGGATCCAATTCTTACATGGAGGCCATCGAAGCCCTCTATTCGGTTTCTTATGCGTTGAAGTTCGCCAGCAAGAAGAGCCTGGAGCGCGACTATGTCGTCGGCCCGCTCGAAGGCTTGTGGTGGGCCGCCGATTGCACCGCCTTCGAGCGCAACGCCAGAGACGAATGGCGTTGGACGATGATGATCCGGCAGCCGGACGGGATTCCCAACGCCATGGTTGAAACCGCCATCGAGACGGCCCGGGAAAAGAAGAGCCTGCCCGCGCTCGTCCTGCCGCGCTTTGAGACGTTCGATGAAGGCCGTTCGGCGCAAATCCTGCACGTCGGACCTTATTGCGACGAAGCCCCCCTGCTGACCCGTCTCCATCGCGACGAGTTGCCCCGGCGGGGCCTCGCACCCGTTGGCAAGCACCATGAGATCTATCTGAGTGATCCGCGCAAGACGACGCCCGAAAAGCTCAAGACGATCCTCCGCCAACCGGTGCGACCGATCTGAAGAATGGACGCAGATGTCGGTTCTGATCGAGATCAAGGCCACCGGCCTAAAGTGAGCGATTCTGCTCAATTTTGGTGCGCCGCGCCTCCAGTATAAGCGCTTTGTCCTCGTCACCACCGGGCTTGGGTGGTCCCCGTGGACGGCCGGGCACAAGCCCACGGCAATGACGAAAGAGAGGTGTGATCCAATATGATTCAAATATCTCTGGCTGCCATACCCCGGGCATGGGTCTTTAAGGCTTCGGGCCAATAATCGGGACTGTCCCCAAATGAGGGCATCCCATCGCCACAAATCGTTTTAGGCTCGATCCATGGGGAAAAGCGCGCCCTTGCCTCAATATCATGGCGCGCAGAAAAATGTGCGTTTTCGCTAGGGTATCCGCATGCTCCACGCCTCGAGATTTTTCCGTGCGATCCTGATCCTGACCTTCCTGGCCGTGAACATGTTCGTCATCGGTCTCCTGGCCTACGCCCTGACGTTGGATCGCGATCAGCGCGAGAATGATGTTCGTACGGCGCTCGAGAACGTGACGACTCTGCTTGACCACGACATCACCGAATCGGTCGGCAAAATCGATTATTCCCTGCGTGGACTCGCGGACGAACTGGAGAGGGAGCTGGTGTCGCGTGGCCGCCTTGACAGCCAGAGTGTCGATGCTTTGCTGAGAACCCGAAGAGATTGGCTGTCGGGGCTCGCCGACTTTCACGTCATCGACGCGTCCGGCGCGCTGCGCTACGACCCGCGGGAAGGCGAGAGAGACGATCTCACCTTTGCGGATCGCGACTATTTCATTGCGCAGCGCGTTCACCGCGATGTCGGGTTAATCATGAGCAATCCGATTTTCGGACGCGCGGCCCAGACTTGGTTGATCATCTTCAGTCGTCGCTTCAATCTGGGTGACGGTGGTTTTGCCGGTGTCGTCACGGCGACCATTCCGGTTGAAGACTTTGCACGGCGCTTGGGCGGCCTCGACCTGGGCCCACATGGCGTCATCGTGGTGCGTAGCGCCGATACGACCCTGATCGCGCGCCAGCCAACGGCCGCATCCCCATCCGAACAACCCGGCTCCAAAACCATTTCCACCGAATTGGCCGATTTCATCGCCTCGGACGTCCAGCATAAGACCTTCCACATCGGACGGGCGGCTCCGGGCGGCGAATCCATTCAAACATATCGCAGACTGGCGGCGGGCCAATTTATCGTCATGGCAGGAAGAACTGCCGACGACTATCTGATGCCCTGGCGGGCCACCGCCGAAAAAGCCGCCATCTTCGCCGCGCTTTTTCTGTCGATCACCAGTGCCGCGGCGTGGTTGCTCTGGCGCTTTTTCAATTTGACCACGCAAGGTGCCCAAGCGTTGCTGCAGAGCGAAGAACGCTATCGGTCTTTGTTCACCCACATGCAGATCGGCTTCACCTTGCGCGAGATCGTCACCGACGAGGCGGGACGTCCGATCGACTGCCGGTTTCTGGCGGTCAACGACGCGTTCCTCGCCAGTCGCGGGTTCAGATCGGACGAGGTCGTCGGCAAAACGCTCCGGGAGATTTATACGGACTCGGCCAAGGATACCTTCGATTGGATCGGCACCTATGGAGAGGTGGTGCGAACCGGGACACCAGTGCGTTTCGAAGCCTTCTCGGAGGCCTCGCAAGTGTGGAGCGAAGTCACCGCCTATCGAACGGCGCCGGGGCAATTCGCGGCCGTGGTCGCCGACATCAACGAACGCAAGGCGGCGGAAGCGAAAATCCAACGGCTGACCAATCTTTATGCCGCGCTCAGCCAATGCAATCAGGCGATCGTGCATTCGAAAAGCGAAGGTGAGCTGTTTCCGCAGATTTGCCGAGATGCCGTGCGATTCGGCGGGATGCAGATGGCTTGGATCGGTCTCCTCGACGAAGCGAGCCGCCGGATCAGGCCCGTCGCCTCCTTTAACGACAGCACCGGCTATTTGGAAAAGATCGAAATTTCCACGGACGCATCCAGTCCCTTCGGTGGCGGCCCCTCCAGCACTGCGGTCGGCGAAAACCGGCCTTACTGGTGTCAGGACTTAACGCAAGATCAGGCGATGGCGCCTTGGCAGGCAGGCGTCCGGAAGATCGGATGTGCCAGCATAGCGGCGCTGCCCTTGACCAGGAACGGCACGCCGATCGGCTGTCTTGTTCTGTATTCCACGGTCACCAATGCCTTCGACGAGGACGCGCAACGGCTTTTGGTCGAAATGGCGTCGGATATCAGCTTCGCACTGGACAATTTCGCCCGTGAGGCGGAACGCCGCAAAGCACAGGAGAAGATTACCGAGTTGGCCTTCTTCGATCAGTTGACCGGTCTGCCCAATCGGATTCTGCTGATCGATCGTCTGAAACAGGCCGTCAACTCCCGAAGCGAGCGGTATGGCGCTTTGCTGTTTATCGATCTCGACGATTTCAAAACGCTCAACGATACGCTCGGCCACGACAAGGGAGACTTGTTGTTGAAGCAAGTCGCCGAACGCCTGACCGCGTCCGTCCGGACGGAAGATACCGTGGCACGGTTTGGCGGCGACGAATTCGTCTTGGTGCTGCCCAGCCTGAACGAGGTTGAAGCTGACGCCGCGGCCCATGTCGAAACCGTCGGCGAAAAAGTTCTCGCCGCTCTCAACCAACTTTATGCGCTGGGAGACGTCGCCTATCGCTGCACGCCCAGCATCGGCGTTACCTTGTTCAAAGGACAAGCCGTGTCCGTCGACGATTTGTTGAAACAGGCCGACCTCGCCATGTACAAATCCAAAGCCGCCGGACGCAATACGATTCGATTCTTCGATCCGGCGATGCAAGCCGCCGTGATAGAACGAGTCTCTCTGGAGGCGGATCTGAACGAGGGCCTTCAGCAAGGGCAATTCTCGCTGCATTATCAACCGCAGATCGTCGGCGACGAGGGGGGCGTGGTGGGAGCCGAAGTCCTCCTCCGCTGGCGCCATCCGGATCGCGGCATGGTGTCTCCGGCCGAATTCATTCCCGTGGCCGAAGAAACCGGTCTGATTCTGCCGTTAGGCGAATGGGTGCTGGAAACCGCCTGCCGCCAATTGGCCGCATGGGCCCGGCAACCGGACATGGCCCATCTCACCCTGGCGGTCAATGTCAGCGCCCGTCAGTTCCATGAAGCCGATTTCGTCAGCCAGGTGATGGCGGTCATCGAGAGAACCGGCGCCAACCCACAGCGCTTGAAGTTGGAGCTCACCGAAAGTCTTCTGGTGGCGAATGTGCAAGACATCATCGAGAAAATGGTCGCCCTGAAAGCCAAAGGAACGAACTTCTCCCTCGACGATTTCGGGACCGGCTATTCCTCGCTGTCCTATTTGAAGAGACTGCCCCTGGAGCAGTTGAAGATCGATCAATCCTTCGTTCGCGATGTGCTCACCGATCCCAATGACGCGGCCATTGCCCGAACCATCGTGGCTCTGGCGCAAAGCCTCGGCCTCGGCGTTATCGCCGAGGGCGTGGAAACCGAAGAACAGCGGGACTTTCTGGCCGGGCTCGGCTGCCATGCCTATCAGGGCTATTTCTTCAGCCGCCCGCTGACGCTGGAGACTTTCGAAGACTTCGTGCGGGAGAAGATATGTTCAACAACATCCGTCGTTTAGGGCTTCTCTTCCTGTCCTTCGCGCCGTCGTGGTGAATTTTTCCCTTTCCGGCGCCGCACCTCGTCACCGGCCGTGCGATCAAGACCGAACACGTCGATAACCGCGATGAGGGCAACCACGCCAATAACGATGAACGCGATGTGAAAGCTGCGCAGCGGAATCGCGCTCGACGCATTCGGATCAAAATATCCGGCGATCCTGAGCACACCGGCGCCCAGCGCGATCCCCATGCCCATCGCCATCTGCTGCATTGCGTTGAACAGCGTATTGGCGCCGCTCATCCGGCTCTCCGGCACGTCGGCGAAGGCGAGCGTCGAGAGGGTCGTGAACTGCATGGACCGGGTCAGTCCGCTGACGAAAAGCAGGGCGACGATCGCTCCTGTCGGCGTCGTCGGCGTGAGGAGGGCGCAGGCGAAGATCGTCAGCGCATTGAGGATACCATTGACGACAAGGACGGTGCGGAAGGGGACGCGACGCAGAACGGGCGTCGTTAAGGGTTTCATGGCCAGATTGCCGGCGAAAACCGCGAGGACCAGCGAGCCGGAGGCGAAGGCGCTCAGACCGAAGGCCACCTGGAACAGCAGGGGCAACAGAAAGGGAATGGACCCGATGGCCATGCGGAACAACGATCCGCCCCAAATCGTCACCGCGTAGCTACGGATCCTGAGCGCCCCGAAGTCGATCAGCGGATGCGGATAACGCCTGGCATGAAACACCGCTACCGCGCCGGTCATCAGGGCCCCGAGAAGCCAAAAGCCCGCGGTCGACCAGGCCGCGCTTTCGCGACTGATCAGGTCAAGCCCATACATGAAGGCAAAGGAGGCAACGCCTGAGAGGAGGAACCCGAGGCGATCGAACGGCTTGACCGATCCGCCTTTTCCTCCGGGGATCAGCCGGAGGGCCAAACCGAGCGCGATCAGGCCGAGCGGTAGATTGAGAAAGAAGATCCAATGCCAGGAGGCGTAGGTGGTGATGAAGCCGCCGACCGGGGGGCCAAGCACGGGGGCCACCAGACCGGGCCAGGTGATCGTGGCGATGGCGCTGATCAAAGCGTGTTTTTCCGTGGACCGGAGGACGGTCAATCGACCGACCGGCACCATCATCGCCCCACCGACGCCTTGCAAGATGCGAGCACCGGTGAAAACAATCAGGCTTTGACTAAACCCACAGATAACCGACGCCGCCGTGAAAATGACGATGGCCGTGGCGAAGACCGACCGTGCGCCGAAGCGATCCGCCACCCAGCCGCTGGCCGGGATCAGAACGGCGAGAGTGAGGATATAGGCCGATACCCCGATATTGAGGTCAATCGGATGCACGCCGAAAGAGGCCGCCATCTGCGGCAGCGCCGTCACGACGACCGTGCCGTCGAGATTCTCCATGAAGAAGGCGCCGGCAACGAGAAGTGCGATCGCCGTGCTGCGGGATGGATGGTAAATCATCGGGCGAATGCTGCCTTGGGGGAGGGAAAGAGACCGCCAAGGATCCTTGGCGCATAAATGCCAACACCGGATGAGGCTTCGGGTCAACATCTATGCGCCTGAAACAGAGTCTTTCTGTCTGTTACCGCGGCATCGAGCGGATCGACACCGGCCCGGCCGCCAATTTGATTCGTTTGGTCGTATCGACCAATTTCCCGCCGACCACGCGGTAGATCGCCAATTCCTTTTCGACATCGAACTGAACGATCACGGTTCGGCTATCCTTGGCGAAAACAATGCCTTGGGCCGCTTCGCCCCCAGGCACCTCATTGACTTTGTGGGCTCCATTCTTATCCAGCGCAAAGAGAACGACCTTGCCGCGCGGATGGCGCCCGGGGTTATCGGTCGTCAACTGGGATCCGTCCATGGCCTGAACGACGATCCATTTTCCATCGGGAGAAATCGAGACACCTTCCGGAATCGCCGGAACCGTCAGATGCTGGACCGACCGGAACGGGCGCTTCGTCACATCGACCAGCGTCACGCTATCGGCGTCGCCAAAGATCTTGCCGAAATTTCCCGGCTTGCCGGCCAACCCGACATTGCTGATCACCGCCCAATGACCGTTGCTGTCGACGTCGACGGAATAGGGAGACACGCCGGTCGAGAGTCTCTCGCCGGTATCCTTGACGCCGGTGGCGTCAACGCTGAGGATCGCCGCGCCCTGCTCGTCCCGGAGCGCCACGATGGCAGCCTTGCCGTCGTGGGTGAAGGTGACTCCGGATAACCGCTTCTCGCCAAGCTTGATACTGTCGAGCAGAGTCAGTCCGTTGTCCTTGATCGCCAGGACCTTGAGCGTTCCGTCCAATGCCGCGGCAAGCAACAGGGTGCCGTCCGGGTTGATCGACAGGCCGTTGATATGAACGCCCAGCTCTACTTTATCGACCAATTTCGGTGGAGAGGATTCGATATCGACGACTTGCAGGAAGGTCTCGAGCGTCTCCTTCTTGGCGGCATAATCGTAACGCGACGGCGCCGCGACGACCGCCAGCTTGCCGTTCGGCGTGATCGCAACGGCTTGCGGCGGTCCTTGGATGGTGTGATCGATCCCCTCTAGCGTGGCTTTCACCACAGGGGGAAAATGCGACGCGTCGATCACGACGAGACTGTCTGACGGCGCCGGCGACGGATAGGTGGCATTTCCCTCGACGCGTTGAAACTTGCCGTCATTGGCCGACAGGATCAGGTCGGACGCATGGATCGGCTGGACAAACAAGGGAATGGAAAGAGCGACGATCGCCTGCAATGTTCTCCGAACATTGGTCATTGTTTCCTCCTGCTGATGAGATTCTTGATTATTTTGTAAAGGCGGCATCCCGCGGATCATCCAGATCACGGTCTTTGGTCTCGGGCGCGAAGAACGTCGTGATGATGGTGATCAAGGTCAAAACCGACAGATATCCGGCAATCGGGATCCATGCCGAAAGACCGGCACCGGCGCCACCGCCATTGTTGGTCGCCACCCAGGCGATGATGGCCGAGCCGATCATCGGCGCCACGCCTCCCGCAATGACGGCCGAGACCTCGCGACCCGTCGAAACGCCGATATAGCGATGCTGCGCGCCGAACAGTTCGGGAAGATAGGCGCCTTGGGTTCCGAACATGCCCCAAACACCGATGCCGAGCGCCAGGCACATGGCAACGATGGTCAAGGTCTCATTTCCCGTGCTGAAAGCCCACCAGGCGGGGAAGGCGAGAAGCAGCTGAATGATGGCGAACGTGCGATACATCACGACCCGCCCGAAGCGGTCGGTCAGAAGACCGGTCAGCACCACCGTGACGGCCCCGACGGAGGCCGCGATAATCAGGACAAGCGGCCCGAACGAACTCTTCAACCCGACGACGCCGACGACATAGCTCAAAGCCAGCGCCTGATAGAGCGACGATCCGCCATTTTCGGCCATGCGCAAACCGATGACGAGGGCGACGGTCCGCTTCGATGTCTTCAACATATTGGCGAGGGGTCGGTCGGTAATCTGCTTGCGAGCTTCGAGTTTGGCGAAAGACGGCGATTCCTTGAGATGCAGCCGCATGTAAATGGCGACGAACAGGATCAGAATGCTGGCCAGAAACGGCAGACGCCACAGCCAGGTCTTGCTGATGTCGGGGGTGCCCAGAAGAACGACGAAATAGACCACGGCCGCGAGAATCGTGCCCAGCATGATCCCCAGAAAGGGGAGAGCGGCGAAGAATCCCCGCCGTCCCTTCGGTGCATATTCGGTCATCAGAACGGCCGCGCCAGCCTGTTCGGCGCCGGCACCCAGCCCCTGCAACAGTCGCAGCACGATCAACATGGCCGGCGCCCAATATCCAACCGTCGCGAAGCTGGGCAGCAATCCGATCAGCGTGGTGGCGAGGCCCATCAGCGAGACCGTGGCGAGAAGGACGAATTTTCGACCCAGTTTGTCGCCGAGCGATCCGAAAATAAGACCGCCGATCGGACGGACGGCAAATCCCAGAAAATAAGTTCCGAAACTGGCGATGAGCGCGGTTGCGCTGTCTTTGACTGGGAAAAATATCGGACCAAAAATTAGGGCCGCGGCAAAACTATATAAAGCAAAATCGTAATATTCTAAAGCACTGCCGAGAGAGCATGTCCATGCCGCTCGCGCAAGATCCGTTGTTGTTACGTTTGATACGTTGGATAATGCCCCTGATTCAATTGTTTCAGGCACCGGCAATACGTTTGATATGTGATTGGCCATCTTCCTACCCTTCTTTTGCACCGACGGCATGATCCGTTCGATCATGGCGTTAAGGCCGCATGCGTTTTCCGCGATTTTTTTCGTTGCTTTTGGGGGCCACCGGACTCCCGCCGGCCTCTGTCCTCCGTCGAGAGGACCCACTCACGGACCTCGACGGAACATCGAAAGGGTAAAATAGATCGATCTAAATTTCAAGGCGTCTTCCAGCACCGATGCGGGGCGCCATTTTGCTAGAGAGTGCGGATGGGGTAGCTTCGAACACACATCTATAATTCGGTATTTTCCAAAAGATTTAGTAATTTCCGATAGATGTGTGAAGACCCGGCAACGGGAAGCCGGCGCGCTGCGGGACCGAATATCCCTCTTTTTCTGATAGGAATTTAATAGACCGTTCTAATTTTTGATGAACTCAGGGCGTCGAAGCCGTCACGACACCATCGTTATGATTGTCGCGTCGGCGCCCGCATTGGGCTTGCGTTCGCAGACAAGACCATGGAATAGCGGGACGGCCGATGGCATAAGGTGTCAGCGAGCTCTTTCGCCATTTAAGCGTTTGGCGCCGTCAGGCCCCTAAAAACGGCCGCCCGCAGGAAATCGGAGACAATATGAGCGCCCAAGACAACAGCACCAAAACCTATGGCGCCCGTATCAGCTTGGTCGACGTCGCCAGACATGTCGGTGTTTCGCGCGCGACGGCATCGCTGGTCCTTCGCGAAAGCCCTTTGGTCGCCACCAAGACGCGCGAGCGCGTTCTCGCCGGCGTCAAGGAGCTTGGCTATATCTATAATCGCGGCGCGGCAAATCTTCGGGCGAAACGAACGAAAGCTGTCGGTCTGGTGATTTGGGAGATCAACAATCCCTGTCTTGCGGAAGTCAGCATGGGGATGGATTCGGTTTTCGATGCCTCCGGCTATGTGACATATCTCGCGAACACGACAGAATCCGTGGAACGTCAAGAACGCTTCTTGTTGCGGATGCGGGAACAAAATGTCGATGGCATTATTATCTGCCCCGCGGTCGGAACACCGGTCGATCTTTTGGATCTGCTCGCGGAATGGCAAATGCCCTATGTGCAAATCCTGCGTCAGGTCTCGATCCGGAACGGAGATTATTATGTTGGCCCGGATTACCAACTTGGCGTCGAACAGGCGACCGAACATCTCATCCGGCTCGGGCATCGTCGGATCGCTCTCATTGGCGGCGAAAAATCGCACTCGGCAACGATCGCCCGCCGGACAGGGTTCTTCGCCTCCATGGAACGACACCGGTTTGCCACCGATCTCGTCTTGAAAACGCCGGCCACACGGCAAGCCGGCGCCGAAACCGTCAAGATGTTGCTCGATCGTCCGGACGCCCCCACCGCGGCGATCTGTTTCAATGACGTTGTCGCGTTTGGCGTCATGGTTGGACTCCAGCAACGCGGACTGCGACCGGGTGCCGATTTCGCCGTGATCGGCACGGATGACGTCCCGGAAGCGGCAATGAGCTTTCCCACCTTAACCACGATCTCCACGTCGCCCCGCCAGATCGGCGTGGAAGCGGCGCGTCTTTTGCTGCGTCGTTTGGACAGTCCGAATTTGGCGCCAGAACGCATCATTCTGCCGCCACGGCTCATCGTACGGGACTCCTGCGGTCCCGTCATGGACCCGGCGGTCTCGTGTCTGTCGCCGGCAGGTTGATCCCGCATGCATGCTTTCTGCCCGAAATCGAGCCTTCGGGCGCGGACACCCACGCATCGTGCCACCGCCCAACCTGATCGCACGCCGCGCTTGGCCTTGCGTTGCACGCTCAACGTCAAGCCGATGAATGCCGCAATATAGATCGATCTAAATTATATACGACCTATTTTGGCGATCATCCCACCGGCCACGCCGCGATACCAAATCCTTCTTTGGCCGTCAAAGGATCCATAAATATATCGTAGTTTCAATGATATATCAGAAATTATCCCGGGCGGTCTCCCCCTCTTCGAATTGGCGGTGCGGCCGTTTCCTGTTGACATTTTTCATGGATTCGCGGATTAAAAAATAGACCGGTCTATTTTCGGTATTGACGTTCGCGCCTCGGTTCATCCGCCGAGAGCGCGGCATTTGCCGTCAGGAGACGATTCAAACGCCTGGGGGACAATGGCCCCTCCAGAAAATCCGCGAATCCACCGCACTTATAGGGACAGGAACACCATCATGGCACGCATTCCATTCGAAACTCTGAAATCGGAATTCAAACGCGTCTTGATCAAGAAAGGATGCCAGGAGGCCGCGGCGGAAATCTCCGCTCGGATCATGGCGGAAAGCAGTTGCGACGGCGTCTATTCGCATGGCGTGAACCGCTTTCCCCGCGTCGTCGAATATATCAACCGAGGCCACATCAAAATCGACGCCGCTCCGACAAAAATCGGCGGGAAAGCCGGCTTCGAGCAGTGGGACGGAAACCAGGGGCTGGGAAACGTCAACGCCAAGCTGGCGATGGACCGCGCCGTCGAACTGTCCCGAGACAATGGCATCGGATGCGTGGCCTTGCGCAACACCAATCACTGGCTGCGCGGCGGCACCTATGGGTGGCAGGCGGCGGACGCCGGTTGCATCGGCATCTGCTGGACGAACACCATGCCCAATATGCCGGCCTGGGGCGCCAAGGACCGCCGCATCGGCAACAACCCGTTCATCGTGGCTCTGCCGCGCGCCGAAGGCCATGTGGTGATCGACTGTGCCATGGCGCAGTTCTCCTATGGTCAAATGGAGAATGCCCAACTTCGCGGCCTGCAGCTTCCCGTCCCCGGCGGCTACGATCAAGAGGGAAAGATCACGGCGGACCCCGCCGAAATCGCCAAAACATGGCGCGTCCTGCCTATCGGATTCTGGAAAGGTTCCGGGCTGTCCATTCTTTTGGATCTCGTCGGCGCCGTGCTTTCCGGCGGAAACTCAACCTATCGCGTCGGAAAGCAAGGGAACGACGAGTACAGCGAGTACAATCTTTCCCAGGTCTTCATTGCCATCGATGCGAAGGGCATCGTCGGACAAGTCCTGCTTGCGCAGACGGTCGACGAGGTTCTGGCCGATATCAAAGCCTCGGAACGCGTCGACGACCATCAGGAGATCCTCTATCCGGGAGAAAAGGAATTGCAGATCCGTCAGGAGAACCTGCGGCTTGGCATCCCCGTCGATGATGGCATCTGGAAGAGCATTCTAGCCCTGTGATTGTCAGCGTCCCGCTCACCTGCAGGACGGCTATTGTACCTCAGTATGATAGCCGTCCTTATCTGCTGCAGCGACGCGGTAAACCCGATCAGGCCGGTTTTGCCAACGGGGCGATGAACGCATTCAGGTCGGCGATTTCCACCCGTTCGCCGGCCTGGTCGGCGGCCAGATGCCGGCAGAGCGCCGCCATGCCCTCGAAGATCCGGCGCGCCGCCGGGTCGTCGCTCAGAAAAGCGGCGATCTCTTCCATCTCGGGGCCCCAACGATCGGCCTTTGGATACATATCCGGGATCGATCGGGCGACACGGGCCAGAAGCTGCGGCTGGCTTTCCAGCAATTCGGCGCGAAGCGCATCGGCGGCCCCGGCCCGGGTGGCGCCCAACACCATCGCGGCGGTGAGAAGCGTGACGCCTTTGTTGATTCCGGCATAGGACATCTTGAGGGCGGAGGCGCCACCCACCGGCGCCGCCATGACCCGGATCTTGAGGCCAAGCTCCCCCAGCATCGCCAGCATTGGGGCCGGTTCACCGGAAAAATAGACGGTCGGATCACCGGCCGGTCCGGGTGGCGGCCCAATGATTCCGCCATCGACGAAGGACGCCCCGGTCGACGCAATGACGGAGGCGATCCGTCGCACGGTGTCGACATTCACCGCGTTGCAATCGGCGAAAATGGCCTTGCGGGAAGCGCGGAGCAACGGGCCGGCCAGACGTTCCGCCAACGCCAAGGCCTGGGATGGCGGAACGACGGAAAGGATCACATCGGCCTGGGCGATGGCGTCGTCATCGCTGCCGGTCAGGCCCGCCGCCGCCGCCCGGCGGACCGTCGCGGCACTTCGTCCGACCAGCGACGTCAGCACCGTCGCGCCCCCTTCCATCAGGCGGCGCGCGATGGCAACACCCATCGCACCCGGTGCGATGACGGCGATCGTTGAACTCATGGGACAACTCCGATCATAGTGCGTCCGACGTCGCCCCGGCATCGCGGTCCGTCCGGATTGCCGATGCGATCGGTCGGCGTAAGAGCGTTTGCAGTCACGATCATCAACACATATGACTTCGGCGCATCGAAAAAAGGCCGGGATCGATCGGACGGCTCACGTTTCCGCTGATCCCGAATGCCGGTCACTGGTGGGACGAAGGGCCCACCTCGACCGTAAGATGCGACAAATCGCGGAATTGCTTCAGACGGTGACGGTAATAGGTCGGGCCACGCGGCTTATCGGTCGCCACCGTGACGATGGCGCCCAGATGACCGGGTCCGAGCCGCCACAGATGCAGATCCGCCAAGCGGTCCCCATCCTCTTCGATCGTTTGGCGCAGACGCTCGGCGAGCCGCCGATCCGGGACCGAGTCGAGAAGAACCAAACCGGTATCGCGCACCAGCGATAATGCCCAGGCGCCGATCACCAGAGCGCCGACAATGCCGACCAGCGGATCCATCCACCGAAACCCGAAGAGCAGACCAAGGACCAAACCGACGATGACCAGGACTGAGACGGCGGCGTCGGCCAGGATATGCACCAGTGCCGAACGCAAATTGTTGTCGCGGCCGGTGGCCGCGCCGGCGTGATGATGATCGTCCTCGGAAAAGGACACCGCGCCCTGCGCTGTGCCGATGCGAAGATGGGCGACGAAGTCATGGGGTTCCGGGATCTCGTCCACCGAGTCCAGGAAACCGCCCCGCGCTTCCATGGAGAAGCGTTGTTTGCTCCCGTCGGGACGAACCGTTTCGATCGTCACCAGATCGGCGGACGGCACGGAGCCATCGAAGCGCAACCGAAAACGAGGCGGCACGCCGTCTTCGAATACACTGACGGCGAGCGCATGATCGCCGATGACGATAGACTGCTCCGGTTCGTCATGCCCCTCGGCAAGGCTTGCGTGCCCATGGTGATGGTGGTGATGGTGCCCGCCACCGGACAGAAGCCACGCGCTGGCCATATTGACGACAAGCCCCAGAATGGCGATGGCAATCGCCTCTCGATAGTCGATCGAGACCGGATGGAACAGTCGATCGACGGCTTCATAGGCGATCAATAAGCCGATCATCGCCAAGATGATGGCGCTGGCGAACCCCGCCAAGTCACCGAGCTTGCCCGTGCCGAAGCTGAAACGGGGATCGGCGGCGTGCCGACGGGCGAAGGTGTAGGCCACCGCCGCCAACAGCAAAGCACTGGCATGGGTCGACATATGCAGGCCATCGGCCACCAGGGCCAAAGACCCGAACGACACCCCCCCGACGATTTCGACAACCATCATGACGGTGCATAGAGCGATGACCGACCAGGTCCGGCGTTCGCTCTGTTCGTGCTCTTGGCCGAGAAACACATGGTGGTGAGACCCGGGGAGATCTGTCGGCAAAGCGGGAGCCATGACGTCACCTCAAATAGGTCTAATCAAGCAGACTGATCACACCGGAGAGCACGCCGAACGCGGCGGTGCCCAAGATGATCACCGCCACCACCCAGGCATAGGCGCCCTTGAGGCGGTATGGTTCCGGCAGCGCCTTGCGAGCCAAAGCGAAGAGAAAGCCGAGAACGATCGGCAGCAGAAGAGCGTTGATGACCTCGACTCCGACGCTAAGCGCGACGAGATTGAGCGAGTCGGAGGCCACCAGAAGGCCGCAGAGCACCAAACCGACGGTCAGGATGCCATAAAACCAGGGGGCTTCGCGCGGATGGTCGGCCAGAGACCGCCGGTAGCCCGCCACTTCGCCGACACCCCAGGCCGCGGTCAGCGAAACGACGATGGCGGCGACCATCGCCGCACCCATCATGCCGGCGGCGAACACGGCGCGGCCGACGCTCCAACCGAGAAACGGTTCGAGAGTGGTCGAGATCTGTTGGACGGTGTCGAGGGGCGCATTGGGGTTGCTGGTGCCGACGGTCGCCGCGGCGGTCACCAGCACGGCGGCCATGACCAACTGGGCGACCACGGCGCCGATGGCGGTTTCTTGACGCGCCACCCGCAGATGCTGGGGGCCCAAGCCTTTCTCCACCACGGCCGACTGTTGGAAAAACACCATCCACGGCATGATCACCGCCCCGATATTGGCGGCGACGAGATAGAGATACTTATGATCGGCCAGGGGAATCCGGGTCATCCCGTCGACCAGGGCCACCGGATCGGGATGGGAACGCAAAGCGACATAGAGAAAGAACAGCTCGAACGCGCCGAAGAGAACGGCGATGCGCTCCACCGAACGATAGGATCCCGTCCAGATCATCAACAGCATGCCGCCGACGACGACCGTCATGGTCGCCCAGGACGGAATGCCGAACAGAAGTCCGACGCCGACCATGCCGCTGAATTCCGTCACCAAAGCGCCCAGACAGGCGAGAAGCAGGGAACCGCAAGACAGCCAGGCGAGCTTGGCGCCGAAGGTGTCGCGGATCAGTTCGCCATGTCCGCGGCCCGTGACAAGCCCCAGGCGGACGGTCAATTCCTGGACCACATAGAGAACCGGGACGAGCACGATTTGCAACAGCAGCAAACGATAGCCCCATTGGGCGCCGCTTTGTGCCGCCGTAATGACGCTGCCCGCGTCGGTGTCCGCCAGCATCACGATGATGCCCGGCCCAACGGCGGCCATGGTGACGGCCCAGGGCCTGCGCCCCAGCGTGACGGCAACCGGGTTGTTCAAACCGACCTCGCACAAATGCAAATGCGTCTCATTTGAGAGAAATAGCAGTGAATACCCCTATTTTGCAAATGCTTTTTCGCGCCGACATCGTTGAATGTCACTAATCGATCATCCCCTTGCGCGCCGATGCCTTATATCGTCGTCCGGTTATCAGCTCATCCAAGAAGGCGTGATGCGACCGCAAAAGCCTTCATCAACCTTGCGGAGAGGAGAAGCGGTATGGCAGCGGACAACCGGTCGATCCATGTCGGTGACCTGTTTTTAAGCGATGGCCGGCAGCGGCCGGTCTGGGTGATCGACTCCATCATCACGATGCCGCGTGGCGAAACGATGATTCGGTTGGCTCTGGTCGATGGCATCGCCAAGGTCACGGTCCCGGCGATCAGCCTGGGGTTTGCTTTCAAGCCGGTCTCGCCGTCCGCCGTTCTGGCGGGCTGATCCTCCCAAAAATCCCTATGGATTCTGAGATGTCATGGACGACAGAGTCCATGACGGTCCTCTGGGCAAGGGGCTTCGAAGCGGACGGAGCCCCTCCCCCGTCCCTTGAAAAACCGACATCGCCGAGACTCGAGGCAGGCGCGCCAAAGCCTTGAGCCATGAGCCTCTCCGCCAGACAGCAACGGGGTTCGGTTCTGGACGTTGCGGAATGCTTTCGACCGGCATACCTTCATCCGGGTTATGGATTTGGCCGAAGACCTGCCAAGTCGGGAAACAAATTGAGGGCGTGATGGGACTATCCGTAGATGACAATGTGAATCTGGTCGCCATCTACGCGGCTGTGGTTTCAACCCTATCGATCCTTTGGCAGGCCTGGGTGTGGTTTCGCAACGGGCCGCGGCTCCGGGTGACAGCCAGCGCCGATATGCAGGTGATGGGCGGATACGACAAAGACGAAAAGAAATATGTCGTCGTCAATGTTTCAAATATAGGAAACGTAAAAACGACCATAACAAATGTTGTTGTTTTTACGTATAAAGATATTGTGCATCGGTTATTGAAAAGACCAAGCAAGACATTTGTCGTGAATCACGATGTCGCGGGGTATCAAATACCTTATGTTATCGACACTGGCAGCACATTCATGTCGATGGTGATTCAAAATGACGAGATGGATACTCTGTCGAGGAGCGGCGTCCTTTACATGGGAGTCATCCATTCCTTGCGCGCGAAACCCGTGTTGGCAAGAGTTCGCCCAGTCCAACCAAAACAAGAAACGGCTTGATCGTCAGGTCGAAGGGCAGCGGACGTTTTCGCAGTCCCATTCCCCCTGGTGAGATCAGGCCTTGCCTTGGCGAGGTTCGTCGCAGAAGCCGAGGATCGTCTTCAGCAATCCGGGAAATCGCGCCTCGATGTCGTCCTGACGAATGACATTGCGATGTTCGACCCCCTTCTTCTCGGTATGGATCAGCCCGGCTTCGCGCAAAATCCGGAAGTGATTCGAGAGCGTGGATTTGGCCATGTCGGGACAGGGGGCAGCCTCGGTGCAGGACATGCACCCCTGTTGGCTGAGCATGCTTTTGACGATGCGTAGGCGCATGGGATCGGAAAGAGCCGCCAGCACACCTTCCAACGTGATGTCGTCACGCGACGGATGAACGAATTGAACCATGGGGAGTGTTTACCAGGGCGCTTGACATATTTCAATAGTTCGTTATTTTTGAACTAACGAACTATCCCGGTTTGGGGTGGGTGGTCATTCCGAAGGAGAGAGATCATGAGCAAGAGCTTGCAAGGAAAGGTGGCCCTGGTAACCGGCGCGTCGAAGGGCATCGGCGCGGCGATTGCCGCGCGTTTCGCCGCCGAAGGCGCCGCCGTTGCGGTCAATTACAGTGGCAGCAAGGACGCGGCGGATCGTCTTGTCGCCGACATCACGGCCCAAGGCGGCAAGGCCATCGCCATTCATGGCGATCTGACCGATGCCGAACAGGTCCAAAGCCTGGTTGCCGGCACGGTCAAGGCCTTTGGCGCCATCGATATCCTGGTCAACAACGCCGGCCTTTATGAGTTTGCATCGCTTGAGACCATCACGGCAGCGCATTTTCACAAACACTTCGACCTCAATGTTCTCGGACTTCTTTTGGTCTCGCAGGAAGCGGTCCGACATTTTGCCGCCGGCGGTGGCGCCATCGTCAATATCAGCTCCGGGGTTTCGACCATCGCCCCGGCCAACACTGCGGTTTACACCGCGACCAAAGCCTCGGTGGACGCCATCACCTCCGTACTCTCGAAGGAGCTGGCGCCGCGTAAGATCCGGGTCAATGCGGTCAATCCCGGCATGATCGCCACCGAAGGCGTGGTTGCGGCCGGACTGCATGAGGGCGACATGCGACAATGGATCGAGACGGTTACGCCTTTGGCGCGGATCGGCAAGGTTGAGGAGATCGCCGCGGTCGCGGCCTTCCTGGCGTCCGACGAGGCCTCTTACATCACCGGCGAAACGCTGCATGTCACCGGCGGGCTTCGTTGAAATCGTCCGGTGACCGGCCTCGTCTCTTTTCCAGAAAATGACCGATCGAGGTGTTCGATGTTAGATCATTGCCAGAATAGCGTTGTTGCCCCCCCGTCCGGACCCGCCCCCGGTCCGGGCTGGGCCGTTGTCGCTCACCGGCCGATGCCGGGCCGCTCGCCGTTGGCCTGGCCTGCGGAGCCGTCCTTTGCTGAAATGCTCGGCGATCCCGTGTTTCAGCAACTCATGGCGAGCGACCGGGTCTCGATGGAAAGCTTCACCGGTTTGGTGTCGGCCGTCCGACAGAGACTGGGACGCTGATGGCGCTCAAGCGCTCCCGCGAGTTCGCCGCGCAGATGGTTCTGTTCCAGGTTCTCGTCCCGGCTGACCGCAGCCGGGGGCGCGGCGGATCACGATCCGTCCGATGGACAGGCGGGCGTTCCGTCCACATCGAGCCGACCAATACTGTCCGCCAAGCTTGGCGACATCGAAGGCGCGCAGGCGGATATCGCCGCCGGCAAGACGTCAAAGGCACGCGTCGGCAGCCGTGGCGGAGCCACCACGGGCGGTGAGGGCGTCGCGGCCCGCACCATTTCGACGCTGCATTCCATTTTCGAGCACGCCGTGCGCCTGGGACGGATCGAAGCCAATCCGGCGAAGGGAGTCCGCAAGCTGGCCGCCGCACCACGCGAGCGACGACTCAGCCGCAGCGAAATCGACCGGCTGGGCAAGACGCTTCGGGCAGCCGCCGAGGAAGGCGAACATCCGACAGGGCTTGCCGCCGTTGGTCTACTGCTCGATCAGCCGACGACAAAATCACCGTTCTTCTTCCCGGCTGATTGGGGCGAGGGCCATTTCGTCGGCGTGGTCCGCATGCTGGACCGTGTCTGTGGAAAGGCAGGGCTGACCGACGTCACGCCGCACACCTTGCGCCACACCTTCGCCAGCCTGGCCGGCGATCTCGGTTTTTCCGAACTGACGATCGCGGCGTTGCTCGGACACGCCGCTCGCGGTGTCACCCAGCGCTATATCCATATCGACGAAGCGCTCAGGATGACAGCGGATCGCGTGGCGGCGGAGATGGCCGACGTGCTGGATGGTCGAGCGCGCGTTCGTGTCCGCCGCGATAACGATTCCGAACAGGCGGTGGATGCCGTAGGTTCGGAATCATGATGCTCCGGAGAGGAAACCCCACCGCCTTGGTGACAGAGAATCATGGATATTGAGCCGATCGAGCCTCCGAGAAGTTACCCTGCCCTTCTCGCTGAACTGAAACAGCGAATTGGCGGCGCGCGGCTTCGGGCCGCACTGGCGGTCAATCGTGAACTCGTACTGCTCTATTGGAGCATCGGCCGAGACATTCTGACCCGCCAGAACAGCGAGGGGTGGGGAACGAAGGTCATCGACCGACTGGCTGCCGACCTCCATCAGGCTTTTCCGGAAATGACCGGACTGTCGGCTCGGAATCTGAAATATATGCGAGCCTTTGCGGAAGCTTGGCCCGACCTGGAGATTGTGCAACAGGTTGCTGCACAATTGCCCTGGGGCCATAACATCCGTCTTCTCGACGCCGTCAAATCGCAGGCGCAGCGTGAATGGTACGCTCGCCAAGCCATCGAGAGCGGCTGGAGCCGCAACGTCCTTGCTCATCAGATTGAGAGCAATCTGTTCGCCCGGCAAGGAAATGCCCTCACCAATTTCTCCCGGACGCTGCCGGCCGAACAATCCGAGCTTGCCCAGCAGATCATCAAGGACCCTTACAGCTTCGACTTTCTCTCGCTCGGCCCGGACATGTTGGAGCGGGATCTGGAGCGCGGGCTCCTTGAGCACCTTCGCTCCCTGATTCTCGAATTGGGCAAGGGATTCGCCTTTGTCGGCAGCCAGTACCATCTCGAAGTCGGCGACCAGGATTACTACCTCGATCTGCTCTTTTACCATCTGCGGCTGCGATGCTTCGTTGTCATCGAACTCAAGATCGAGGAGTTCAAGCCAGAATTTGCCGGCAAGATGAATTTCTACCTGTCGGCCATCGACGACCAACTTCGTCACCCGGATGATCGACCGTCCATTGGCATCATTCTCTGCAAGGGGCGCAATGAGGTAATCGTCGAATACACCCTTCGCGACACCAGCAAGCCGATGGGAGTGGCCCAATATCACCTTTCCCCGGCGCTGTCCGATCAGTTGAAGCGCGATCTGCCGACGATCGAGGATCTCGCCCGCGAATTTCCTGCCCTATCCGTCGTGAAACTGCGGATCGAGATTGAACGCGCATTGCGGGATTTTGCCGCGAATCGCGGTTTTCCGTCCGACCGTTCCATAGGAATAGGCGCAGCCTTGCGCGACCTTAAACAGCGTGGGATTGCGCCCCCGAGCACGGATGGTTTGTTGGAGGCGCTCCGCTTCATGAACGAAGCCGCCCATGGCTTCGATGTCGACCCAGCTGCGGCGGAGCAAGCCGTCAGCATTGGCACGGAGTTTCTGGCCGAACTGTCTGTTTCATTACCGTAACCGGCATTAACCACTGCGCCTACAGCTCTAAATTTATTCACACGCTGATATGGGTCGGTTTGCAACCTGCACTGGACAGAAATACCCAGGATCCCTGTCCATATCGACAAGGCCCTCAAACTCGCCGTGAC
Source organism: Telmatospirillum sp. (assembly GCA_035604255.1). Lineage (GTDB taxonomy): Bacteria > Pseudomonadota > Alphaproteobacteria > Rhodospirillales > Magnetospirillaceae > Telmatospirillum. The sequence goes on from DATNIV010000505.1 coordinate 24,235, forward strand.
GTGGACATGCGAGGAAATCGCCTCTCTCTTGGATGCCAGTCAGGATGGCTCGGTGGCAAGTGAGAAGGCCGCGTAAACCCAACGGATCCCCGTCGTTTTAAGACCGGCTTTGATTGACAACATAGCTTGAAAGCTATATATCGATGACATGGCAAGTTGAGTTCGACGACGCGTTTGAAACGGAATTCGCGGCTTTTGCCGAGGACGTTCAGGATGCCTTGCTCGCCGTCGCCAAACTGCTGGCAGATTATGGCCCTCAGCTTGGTCGGCCACACGCCGATACGCTCAAGGGCTCGGAACATGCCAATATGAAGGAGCTGCGGTTCGAGGGTGCCGATGGCGAATGGCGCGCCGCCTTCGCATTCGATCCCGAGCGGAAAGCGATCGTCCTCGTGGCCGGCGACAAATCCGGCGGAAGTGAGAAGCGCTTCTACAAGCAGCTCATCGCAAAGGCGGATCAGCGATTTTCCGCTCATGTGGAAAGATTGAACGCCGCAAAGAAGGAAAAGTGAGATGGGCCGGAACCTCAACCAGATCATCGCCGAGCTTCCGCCCGAACGGCAGGAGCGTATCGAGGCACGCCATCAGGAACTCCGCCAAGAAGTGGAGGGATTGCGCGAACTGCGGCAGATCGCGGGCAAAGCCCAAGCCGACATTGCAACCGCGTTAAAGATCAAGCAACCGTCCGTATCAAAGATCGAAAAGCAGGCCGACATGTATTTATCGACCCTACGGAGCTATGTGGAGGCGGTTGGTGGACAGTTGGAACTGGTGGTAACGCTGCCGGAGCGGCCTGCGTTGCGGCTTCATCAGCTTGGCGAGGCCCTCGGACACAAATCCCGACCACCGAAACCCACCACACGCACACGCCGAACTGACATATTGGGCTTGGGACGCAAATAGTCTGATCTGAAACGCGACCGGATGAACCATCGCTCAAGCTGCTCATTCTAGCAAAAGCGAAGGGCCTAAGAACAATTGCTTGAGAAACTCATCGCCAAAAAGGGATTTTCAGGCCCCCCTTGTTAGAGTTTCCGACATATCTATGAATCCATTTCTAGTCTTCATTAAGCAACAAAGGACTACGATCCTTCGCGAGTATCGCGATCCTCTCAAATTTTGCTTGGCCTTAATCGGTCAAGGAAAGTTAAAAGGTTCAGGTGAGAAAGCCTCTTTGCTAATTCAAAACATGACGGGCGACGCACGGGACTATGCTATTTCCAGTGCATACCGTAGACATCGAAGCCGTCATCAATGAGCCGACAAGCGACCTCGATGGCCTGCTCAGGGCTCGGAAACCTCTCGATGGCTTCCTCTGTGCCTTTCCGATATTGGATACAGGGTGCTTACAAACTTCAGCAACTGACCCAATGTAAGCAAAAACGGCCCCGAAGGACCGCTCTTAACTATCTGATTTTGTTCCCGTAAATTGGAGCGGGCGAAGGGATTCGAACCCTCGACCCCAACCTTGGCAAGGTTGTGCTCTACCCCTGAGCTACGCCCGCTCAAATTGGCGTGCCGCCTGAAACAGGTCGGCGTTGGGAGCCCGGATAATACGCAAAGTCGTTCTGTTTGCAAGTATGATTTTTCGTTTTGTGGCAGGATATATCGGCCCGGCCCCTTTGGGCTTGCCAGAGGCGACGGGCCAGTCCATCTATTGATGGCAAGTGATTGCGAAGGACGAAAGGCAAGGACGCGTAAGGATGGAGATTCTGTTCAACAGCAGCGCCAAGGCCAACCCGGCGGCCGGCGGCACTTACGTCAAGGACGGCGACACGGCCAGTTTCGTCAAGGACGTCATTGAAACCTCGCTGAAAACGCCGGTCATCGTCGATTTCTGGGCGAGTTGGTGCGGCCCCTGCAAGACCTTGGGGCCTTTGCTGGAAAAGCTGGTTACTGCGGCCGGTGGCGCGGTGCGTCTGGTCAAGATAGATGTCGACAAGAATCAGGAACTGGCGGCGCAAATGCGCATCCAGTCGATTCCCGCCGTCTATGCTTTCAAGGATGGCAAGCCGGTCGACGGATTCGTCGGCGCCGTTCCCGACAGCCAGGTCAAGGCGCTGATCCAACGTCTGATCGGCGACAAGGCCGCGGCCGGTCTCGCCGCCGACGAGCTGGTGGCCGACGCCAAGGCCCTGTTGGCCGAAGGTGATGTCGGCGGCGCTCTCGCGGTTTTTCAAGAGGTGCTGGCGCAGGATCCGAAAAACCCGGCCGCCATCGGCGGCTCCTTGCGCTGCCTGATCCAGGCCGGACAGATCGCCAAAGCCAAACAACAGCTGACCGGCGTGCCGGAGACGCTCGCCAAACATGCCGAGATCGCCGCCGTGCGAACCGCCATCGAGCTTGCCGAACAGGCGAGCGAGGCCGGATCGGCCGCCGACCTGAGACGCGCCGTCACCACCAACCCCGACGATCACCAGGCCCGGTTCGATTTGGCCTTGGCCTCCTTCGCCGCCGGCGAACGGGAAGCCGCGGTCGATGAACTGTTGGAGCTTTTCCGGCGCAATCGCAGCTGGAACGACGACGCGGCCCGCAAACAGCTGGTCAAGCTGTTCGAGGCCTTCGGTCGCGCCGACCCCCTGACGCAATCGGCGCAGCGCCGATTGTCCAGCCTGATGTTTTCGTGATGGCCATGATGTCGTCCTTCCGCTCGCGCCTGGAAAATTTGCCAAAGATTCTCCCCATTTTTCCGCTGAGCGGCGCCTTGCTGCTGCCACAGGGAAAACTGCCGCTCAACATTTTCGAGCCGCGTTATCTGGCGCTGGTCGAAGATGCTCTGGCCTGGGGTCGTATGTTCGGCATGATCCAACCGAGCGCGCTCAGCTCCGGCCCGCATGAGCCGCCGGTCTTCGAAACCGGCTGCGCCGGACGAATCAGCGCCTTCGCCGAAACCGACGATGGCCGACTGATGATCACCCTGACCGGCGTCTGCCGGTTTCGCATCGCCGAAGAGGTCGAGGCGCCGCGCGGCTATCGGCGGGTGTCCGCCAACTGGGCGCCTTACGCCGCCGACCTCGACGAAAACCCCGAGATCGTCGTCAACCGCGCGCGCCTGTTGAGCGTCCTCAAGCCCTACCTCAAGCTCCATAACATGGATCTCAATTGGAAGGCGCTCGAGGCGGCCAGCGATCTGGCCTTGACCGTCTCGCTGGCCATGGCCTGCCCGTTCGAACCGCGCGAAAAACAGGCCCTGCTCGAATCGGCCGACCCCACGGAACGCGCCGAAACATTGATCGCCCTGATGGAAATGGCCGTGGCCGACGGCAGCGACGGCAAAGGCCATGTGCGTCAGTGATGACTCCCGTTTTAAGGAACAACCGTGATGACCGATCGCTCTCCGGGACTCGACCCGAAGCTTCTTGAAATTCTCGTCTGTCCGCTGACCAAGGGACCGTTGACCTATGACGCCGCGCGCCAGGAACTGATCAGCGACAAGGCGCAACTGGCCTATCCGATTCGCGACGGCATCCCCATCATGCTCCCCGGCGAAGCGCGTCCGCTGAACGATGTGCCCCCGGCGCTTTAAGGCCCCCCGTTCCCACAGCAACGGCGAAGAGAACCATGAGCGAACCGACGGAAATTCGATATGACAAGGCTGCCAAGACGCTCTTCGTCACCTTCGACGATGGTCGGGACTTCGCGTTACCGGCGGAACTGCTGCGGACCCAGAGCCCGTCGGCCGAAGTTCAAGGCCATTCGCCGGCCGAACGCAAACTGATCGCCGGGCGAAAGCATGTCGGCATCATCGGCATCGAGCCGGTCGGTCATTATGCGGTGCGTCTGATTTTCGACGACCTGCATGATTCCGGTCTCTTCACCTGGACCTACCTCCGTCACCTGGGAGAGACTCAGGCGGAGATCTGGCAGGGCTATCTCCAGGAACTGGCGGACGCCGGACTCAGCCGCGATCCGCCGAAACGGGTCTAAACCGCCACGCATTCGTCGTCCCCGTTTTCGCGCGAGCACATTTATGCCGCGATGGAAATTACCGAAGGTTTTGGGAGCTTGACGGCTTTCAGGGAGCACAGATGAACTCGGATGCCGCTTCGCGGCTCACAGAGGAACACAGATAAGAAGAGCGCCGCAGGCATCAATCCTGGTTGGTCTCGCCTTTTGCCACCCGAGATTATCTCGATTGCCAGAGGGCCGCGCAGGGAACCTCATCTGCGTTCATCTGTGAGCCGCGAAGCGGCATCGGAGCTTATCTGTGCTCCATAATATCCCGTGCACCCGCCAAATTGCCTGGCGCCAATCGATAAAATTCATTTATTGACTTGAGCTTCTCTCCATAAAATAAATTTGTGTCTCAGTCCTATCCGCCGGCGGGTAAGGATTGGTCGCAAGGACGTGAATTATGGATTTGAAAGCATTGGAGACCTTCGTCTGGGTCGCGCATTTGGGCGGATTCCGAACCGCCGCCGACCGCTTGAACGCCACGCAACCGGCCATCTCGGCGCGCATCGCCCAACTGGAGGAGGATCTCGGGGTTCGCCTGTTCGACCGCGAAACCCGGCGCGTCACTTTGACCGAAAAGGGGCTGAACCTGCTGGGTTATGCCGAACGCATGCTGGCGTTGCGCGCCGAAATGCTCCAGGCGGTGGGCGAGAAAGGCGCGGTGCGCGGCACCATCCGCCTGGGCGTGGCGGAATCCATCGTTCACACCTGGCTGTCGCGCCTGGTGGAACGCTTGCATTACCTCTATCCGGCGGTCAGCCTGGAGATCGAGGTCGACAGCTCCACCGTCATGCGCGAAGAGCTTTTGTCGCATCAACTGGATCTGGCCTTTCTGGTCGGCCCCATCGCCGAACCCCAGCTGAAAAGCGTGCCGCTCTGCAGCTACGATCTGGCCTGGGTGGCCAGTCCGACGCTCCCGCTACCGCCCGAACCGGTGCCGCTCAAGGATCTGGCGCGCTGGCCGATCATCACTTTTTCCCGCAACACCCAACCCTTCGGGGCCATTCAGGACATGTTCGTCGGCAGCGACATGCCGGCGGTCCGCATGTTCGGCAACAGCTCGCTGGCGACGGTCGTGCGCATGACGCTGGATGGCATCGGAGTCAGCGCCATCCCGTCCCTGGTGATCGCCCGCGAGCTCGCCGACGGCCGATTGAAAATTTTTCAGGCCGAACGCCCCCTGCCCCGGTTGGATTTTGTGGCGGCCTACGCCAAGAAACCGGATAGTTACATCGCGGCCACCATCGCCACTTTGGCCGTGGAGGTGGCCGGCACGCCAACAGCCGGCCTGCTGCTTTGATAAAATTTCTTTATAGCCATCAATAGAAAGTCCAGATTGGACAGGGGGGTCTATACATGATCAGATATTGGGCAATGATGAAAAACGAGGCATTTGTGAGTGGCGTGAGCATTGAATCGGGGTTTTAATCAGCTCCTTATTCTCATGTCCGGACGAAAATTCTTGGGGAGTAAGCATATGAAGCGATTGTTCCGTAGGTTATGCCTGGGTGCGCTCGGCTGTACTCTGCTGGTCGGAGCGGCCCGCGCCGATGACGAGATCCGTATTGGCGCCATTTATCCGCTGACCGGCGCCGCCGCCGGGACCGGCGTCGAGCTCAAGGCCGCGGCCGAATTGGCGGCCGCCATCGTCAATAAAGAGATCCCGCTGCCCGGCAATTTGGCTGCCGGCGCCGGCCTGCCCAATCTCAAAGGCGCCAAGATCAAGCTCATTTTCGGCGATCACCAGGGCAACCCCCAGGTCGGCGCCACCGAAGCCGAGCGGCTGATCACCCAGGAACATGTGGTCGCTTTGATCGGTTGCTATTTCAGCAATGTCACCGCCACCGCCAGCCAGGTCGCCGAGCGCTATGGCGTGCCCTTCCTCAACGCCTCCTCCTCCTCGACGCCGCTGACCGAGCGCGGCTTCAAATGGTTCTTCCGCACCAGTCCGCATGACGATCTGTTCGTCGCCAATTTCTACGATTTCCTGAAAGAGGTCGAACAGAAGAAGGGCATCAAGCTCCGGAAGCTGGCCCTGTTCAACGAAAACACCCTGTGGGGCGGCGAGACCACCAAGATCGAGGTCAAGCTGGCCGACGAGCAGGGGTTTTCGGTCGCCGAGAAGATTCTCTATCCCGCCAAATCCACTCAGATGACCTCGGAAGTTCAGCGTCTCAAGGCCGCCGACCCGCAGGTGCTGATGCAGTCGTCCTATCTGGGCGACGCCATCATGTCGATGAAGAGCTACAAGGAACTGGGCTTCGCGCCACCGATGATTCTGGCCAACGACGCCGGCTTCTCCGACAGCGAATATCTGAAGACGCTCGGCAAGGACGGCGACTATGTCTTGAGCCGCGAAGTCTGGGCGCTCGATCTGGCTGATCGCAATCCCCTGATCAAACAGGTCAACGACCTGATGCAGGCGCGCAACAAGGTCAATCTGAACGGCAATTCGGCCCGCGTGTTCACCGGCATCGCGGTTCTCGCCGACGCCATCAACCGCGCCGGCTCGACCGAGCCCGAGGCGATCCGCAAGGCGCTGCAGGAAACCAACATTCCGGCGGATCAGATCATCATGCCGTGGAAAGGCATCAAGTTCGACGAAAAGGGCCAGAACGCGCTCGGCACCGGCATCATCGTCCAGGTCTTGAACGGACAATATCGGACCGTCTGGCCGTTCAACTTGGCCACCACCGATGTCGTTTATCCCTTCCCCAAGTGGGAAGGCCGCTAACCGAACCCGAAAAGGGGCCGGCCGTCGCGCCGGCTCCTCTTTTCCCACAGTGATTCGGGCGGAGAGAGAAGCGCCGCATGACCAATTTAACCGTGACTTTGCTGGCACAAACGGTCGCCTCCGGTCTGATGATCGGGTTGATCTATGCCTTGATCGCCATCGGTCTGACCCTGATTTTCGGGGTGATGGACATCGTCAATTTCGCCCATGGCGAATTCCTCATGCTGGGCATGTACGCCAGCTTCTGGGGCGCGTCGCTGTTCCTGCTCGATCCCCTGGTCACCTTGCCGCTGACGGCCTTGATGCTGTTCGCTCTCGGCGTCCTGATCTATCGCCTGGTGATCCGGCGCATTCTGGCCGCGCCCATGCTGTCGCAGATTTTCGCCACCTTCGGCATGATGATTCTGCTGCGCGGCGTCGCCCAGTTCCTGTGGAAACCCGATCACCGCACGGTGTCGCATAGCCTCGTCGAGGGCAAGATCACCGTGCTCGGGCTGCAATTCGGCACGCCGCAACTGACCGCCAGCCTGGGCGCCGTGCTGGTCACCGGCGGCATCTGGTGGTTCCTCAACCGCACCCGGTTGGGCACCGCGCTGGAAGCGACCAGCATCGACCGCGAAGCCGCCACGCTGATGGGCATCAATTCCCAGCGCATGTTCGCCCTGGCCTGGGGGTTGGGCGCGGCCTGCGCCGGCGTCGCCGGAGCGTTGCTGTCGACCTATTTTCCGATCTTTCCCGAAGTGGGCGCCGATTTCATTCTGATCGCCTTCGTGGTGGTGGTCTTAGGCGGTTTCGGCAGCGTCGCCGGCGCCTTCTGGGCCGGCATCATTGTCGGTGAGGTCGAGGTGCTGGGAGGCTTCTTCGTCGGTCCGGCCTACAAGACGGCCTTGGTGCTGTCCCTGTTCCTGCTGGTCCTGCTGTTCCGGCCGAGAGGCCTGATGGGGAAAGCGTGATGGACCGTTTGACGATGATAAAATATGTCTTGGGCGTGGTGATCCTGCTGCTCACCCTGGGCTTCCCGCTGATCGTCACCCAGCCCAGTCTGGTCAATTTCGCCATCCTGGTGCTGATGGCGGCACAACTGGGTGTGGCCTGGAACATTCTCGGCGGCTATGCCGGCCAGGTTTCGCTGGGTCACGCCGTGTTCTACGGCATCGGCGCCTACGCCTCGTCAGTGCTGGCGGCCAAATTCGGTCTGTCGCCCTGGCTCGGCATGCTGGCCGGCGGCGTCATCGCCAGCCTGTTCTCGCTGGTGGTCGGCTGGCCCTGTTTTCGCTTGAAGGGCCATTATTTCGCCATGGCCACCCTGGCCATCGCGGCCATCGTCGAAATTCTGGTGACCAACTGGGATTATGTCGAAGGCGCCATCGGCATCTCTCTGCCGATGAACACGTCCGGCTGGGCCGCCATGGTGTTCACCCGCAGCAAGACGCCCTATTTCTATATCGCGCTGGGTTTGCTGCTGTTCTCCTTGGCCGTCAGCTGGATCTTCAAGCGCAGCTACATCGGCTATTACTTCCGCGCCATCAAGGAAGATCCCGACGCGGCCCGCTCGCTGGGCGTCAGCCTGTCGCACTACAAGCTGATCGCCATCGCCGCCTCGGCGTTCCTCACCGCCATGGGCGGCACCCTCTACGCGCAGAAGGAATTGTTCATCGATCCCGGTTCGGTGCTGGTCGGCTCGCTGTCCATCAAGATCGCCCTGATCGCCATCTTGGGCGGTGTCGGCACCTTGTTCGGGCCGGTGATGGGCGCCGTCGTCCTGATCACCATCGAAGAATTCACCCGACAGATGTTCGGCAGCACGGGCATGGGCACCGACATGATCATCTATGGCGGCATCATCGTGGTGATCGCGGTCTTCAGCCCGGGCGGCATCGCCGCGCTGTTCGCCGAACGGGAGCGCGCTTGGCGCGCCCGCCAACGCCGGGTGGTCTTCAACCCGCCGGGAGAAGGTATATGACAGCCGTGCCGCTGCTCGCCGTCGAGGGCCTGCATATGGTGTTCGGCGGCCTGGTGGCCAACCGAGACATCTCTTTTTCCGTCAACGCCGGCGAAATCATCGGCCTGATCGGGCCCAACGGCGCGGGGAAAACCACCTTGTTCAACTGTCTGGCCGGCTTCTACACGCCGAGCGCCGGGGCCATTCATTTCGACGGCGTCTCGGTCGGTGGGCAAACGCCGGAACAGGCGGCACGGCGCGGAATCGCCCGAACCTTTCAGATCGTTCGCATTTTTCCCGAAATGACGGTGCTGGAAAATGTCATGGTGGGCGCCATGCTGCGCAGCAAGAAGATTTCGGCGGCACGCGCGGCAGCCGAGAACGAATTGGTCTTCATCGGACTGGAACACCGCCGCGACGTCAAAGCCCAGCAGTTGACCGTCTCCGAACAAAAACGGCTGGAGGTGGCACGCGCGCTGGCAACCCATCCCCGTCTCATCCTGTTGGACGAAATCATGGCCGGCCTGACGCCGACGGAAGTGCGCGAGGCCTCGCAGATGGTCGAACGCATCCGCGACCGCGACATCGCCTGCATCATCGTCGAACATGTGATGGAGGGCATCATGCCCATCTCGGATCGCATCATCGTGCTGGACGCCGGCGTCAAGATCGCCGAAGCGGCGCCGGCCGCGATCGCGCAGGATCCGGCCGTGATCACCGCCTATCTGGGAGCTTGAGTAAGAGGATGCTGGAAGTCAGCAATATCCGCGTCAGCTACCGCCGCGTTCCGGCGCTCCAGGACGTCAGCTTCTCGCTGGCGGAGGGCGAGGTGGTGTCGATTGTCGGCGGCAATGGCAATGGCAAATCCACGACCTTGCGCGCCATCGCCGGCCTCAACGCGCTGGATGGCGGCACCATCACCTTCAAGGGAGAAGATCTCGCCACCGTTCCCGCCCATCAGCGGGTCAGACGGGGTTTGGTGCTGGTGCCTGAGGGCCGACGCCTGTTTCCCCGCCTGACGGTCGAACAGAATCTGCGCCTGGGCGCCTTTACCAGCACCAAAGCGCAGGATATCCGCGACGGCCTCGAGTTCGCCTATCAGACTTTTCCGGTTCTTTTCGAACGACGACGCCAGCAAGCCGGCACCTTGAGCGGCGGCGAACAGCAGATGCTGGCGATCTGCCGCGGCCTGATGTCCAAGCCGGAATTGCTGATGCTCGACGAACCGTCCTGGGGCGTCGCCCCCAAGCTGGTGACGCGGATCCTCGACACCATCCGCGCGGTCGCCCAGCGCGGCATTTCCATCTTGCTGGTCGAGCAGAATGTTCACCGCGCCTTGGAGATCGCCGACCGGGCCTATGTCATCCAAACGGGACGCATCGTCATGCAGGGCTCCGGCCAGGATCTGCTCGCCAACGACCAGGTCCGGCAAGCCTATCTGGGGATTTGAGGAAGATGACGACACACTCCGAAGCCGCTCTCAGCCCCCGGGCCGAACGCCTGCGCATCCGCGCGGGCGCCTTCGCCGGCCAGACCGCCGGTTTGGCGCCGGGGTTCGTCCAAGGCAACATCGCCATTCTGCCGGCCGATTACGCCACTGAATTTCTGCGTTTTTGCCAAGCCAACCCCAAGCCTTGCCCGTTGCTGGCCGTCGGCGAGCCGGGCGATCCCTTTCTGCCGGGACTGGGCGAAGAGATCGACATCCGATCCGACGTGCCGCGCTACCGGATTTTCCGCAACGGTGTTTTGGAAAGCGAACCGGCCGACATCACGTCGGTCTGGCGGGACGATCTGGTCACCTTCGTCATCGGCTGTTCCTTTTCCTTCGAAGAGGCGCTGATCGCCGACGGCATTGTCCTGCGACATGTGCAGATGAAGCGCAATGTCGCGATGTACCGCACCAACCTGCCTTGCCGGCCGGCCGGCCGGTTTTCCGGCACGATGGTGGTGTCCATGCGCCCGTTGAAGGCGGCGGACGCCATCCGGGCCGTGCAAATCACCTCACGCTTTCCGAACGTCCATGGCGCGCCGGTCCATCTGGGCCGCCCCGACGTGATCGGCATCCATGATCTGGCGACGCCCGATTTCGGGGAGGCCGTGCCGATCGAAGCCGATGAGATGCCGGTCTTCTGGGCCTGCGGCGTCACCCCTCAGGTGGCGATCGCCAATGCCAAGCCGCCCCTGGCCATCACCCATCTCGGCGGCCATATGCTGATCACCGATCTGATCAACAGCCGTCTGGCGATGCTCTGACACAGACCATGCTCCTGGTCAGCCTTCTCACCCGGCATTCCACCAAAGCCATGGCCGTGGCCGTGGTGCTCGGACTGGCGTGGCCGCCGTTGGCCTCCACCTTCCAGCCCTTAATCCAACCGGCCGTCCTGCTATTGCTGACCGGGTCTCTCCTGCGGATCGACATGGAGGCGCTGCGCCATGCGCTGTCGCGGCCAGGGCCGTCCTTGAGCGGACTGGTCTGGGTGCTGGCGGCCGGCCCCGCCATGGCCATGACGGCGCAAGCGATGGGATGGCTGAAGGGCGGGATCGGTGAAGGCATCCTGCTCAACGCCTTGACGCCGCCCCTGATGGGCGCGCCGGCGTTGGCTTTGATTCTGGGATTGGATTTTACCTTGGCCGTGGTGATCACGGTGATCGCCACCCTGCTCTTTCCCTTCGGCCTGGCGGTAGCGGCCAGCCTGGGCGGACTTTCGGCCCTTCCCGGCGATCGGATCCTGGCGATCGTGCCCCGGATCCTGATGATGGTCGGTCTGCCGGTCATCCTCGCCGTCATCGGGCGGCGAAGACTGGGACCGCAAGGCTTGATCCGTCGTCGCCAGACCATCGATGCGACGATGGTGGCCTTGCTGATTTTTCTGGCGGTCGCGCTGATGGATGGCGCCAACGGCGTTCTTCGAACCGCCCCGGCCTATGCCTTGAAGCTGGCCGCCGCCGCCTGCCTGTTCAATCTGATCAGTCAGATCGCCACGGCGTTGATTTTTTGGGCACGCGGCGGCCGCCAAGCGCTGACCTTCGGATTGTTGAGCGGCAATCGGAACTTAGGGCTGATGCTGGGAATTCTCACCGGCTTCACCGGTTCGGATTTCGCCGCCTATGTGGCCTTTGCCCAGATTCCCATCTATACGCTGCCGGTGGTGAGCAAAGTCCTGCTCCGCCGGATATTTCCCGGCGGGACCCCGCAGACTCATCGCGGATCGTGATCGATCGGCAGCGTCAGCGTTCGTTTGCGGACGATCATTGCCCGGCGATTATCCCAAACTTCGACAACGGCCCCAAGATGACGCGCTCTGGCGACGCAGTCTTCGAGGTCCTGGGCGAACGCCAGAGCGTCCGCTTCGCTGTCCAGATCGCCCATGATGGTGACGAGAATATCAAACATCTGATAAACCTCGTGGTGTCCTGTCGAGCCCATTTTCGGGTCTAAAGGGTATCTCCGGGCTATAGCACGCTTTGTTGTAAAAATAAAATACGATTAGTTGTTGGCGCAAGCATGGCTCGCCGGGCGAAAACGTCCCTATGGATGGTCTCGGTGAAAAATTACGTCAGCGGGCGCGCGCGTTAGGTCTCTCGGATACGGAGGTGGCCCGCCGACTCGGCCTCAGTCAGGCGCGCTATGCCCATTATGTAAACGACAAGCGCGAACCCGACTTTCGGACATTCCTCAATATCTGCCGAATTCTATCCATCTCGCCCGACCGCCTGTTCGGCGTCGAGCCGCCTTGTCCGGCGCCCGGTCTCGGTGAACCCGCCGCCGCCCCCGATCTCACCGGGTGGAACGTCCCGGAGAGCGAGGCGGCGCTGCTGCGCGATCGCATTCAGGCCGCCGCCGCAGCGATGACGATTCCGACCCTTCGCACCGCCGCCACGGTCATGGATGCCCTGCTGCGCGGAAAATCCGAAGACGACAAGCCCTAAAGCGCTTCGCCTTTCAACAGCCGGGGCAAGTCTCCGACCAGCCCCATCGCATGGCGCATGAAGAACCGCTTCAGCGGACCGGCGCGATTGACCGCGGCGAGACCAAGATCGCGGACGATCTGAAGTGCCGGCACGTCGTTGGAAAACAGCCGGACCAGTCCATCGGTCAGGCCGAGCATCAGAAGATTGTCGAAGCGCCGCCAGCGGACGTAGCGGTCCAGGACCGACCCATGGCCGAGATCGAGACCCAGCCGCTTGGCCTCGACCAGCACTTCGGCCAAAGCCGCGACATCGCGCAGTCCCATGTTCATCCCCTGACCGGCCACCGGATGCATGCCATGCGCCGCGTCGCCGACCAGAACCAGGCGCTCCGCGCTGTAGGCATTGGCGAACTGCAGCGACAGTGGATAGGAAAAGCGAGGTCCCTCCACCGTGATCTCGCCCAGAAAATCGCCGAAGCGATTGCCCAACTCGGCCAGAAAGGCGGCATCGTCCTGCGCCATGATGGCGGGAACCCTCTCCGCTTTATCGGTCCACACCACCGACGACCGATGTCCCGGCAACGGAAGTATCGCGAAAGGCCCCGTCGGCAAGAAATGTTCCTGGGCGATATTGCGATGCCCTCTGGCGTGCGCCACCGTACAGACGATCGCCGTTTGCCCATAACCCCATCGGGTCACGCCGATTCCCGCCTGCTCGCGGGTCGGCGAGCGGCGCCCGTCGGCGGCGACCACCAGGGCGGCGGTGAGACGCGTTCCATCGTCGAGTTGGGCGGCCACGCCGCCGGGCCGGCGCTCCAGCGACGTCACCCGGGCCGGCGCGTATCTGAGGATCATTGGCAATGCCGCCAGCCGTTGCTGCAAGGCCTTGCGGATGGCCCGATTTTCGACGATCCAACCGAACGGATCCTGTCCGATCGCCTGATGATCGTAGTGCAAAAACAACGGCGAATGGCCGTCGGAAACGCGGATCTGTTCGATGGGCGCGGCAAAAGGCGCGATCGTCGGCCACAGTCCGAGCGTCGCCAGGGCTCGTTGCGGCGCCAAGGCGATCGCCGACGCGCGGCCGTCGAACGCCGGACCGTCTGCCTGCTTCGGATCCTCGGTATCGACCAGGGCAACCGAAACGCCATTGGACGCCAAAGCGACCGCCAAGGGGCCGCCGATCAGGCCGCCGCCGATAATAAGCACGTCTACGTGTATCTCTGTCATGGACGAAAGAATGGCCGTTTTCTTTTCCGCTCTCAAGCCTTCGCCGAAAAAAGAGCCACCTCCCGAATGCATTATCCGACAGCAAACAATCAGACGATAGCTTAAAAAACCGGCAATTCCAGGCTCCGGCCGCATCACGCGAATGAGGGACCTCGACCGCTAATCGTGTATAATCGCGTGGAATTCCGCCGCTTCGACCAAACCGGCACGATCCTTGAAAAGGATAATCGCCGCAGATCAGTCGCAAGACGGCTTGCGGATGGATCAACAGGAGGCTTTTCCCCGAACACGCCAAAGGTCAAGACGGGCGCGGTGACGGGAGGGCCGGAAACGGATGGGGACCAAACGATGAAACTTGTCGTGGCGATCATTAAGCCATTCAAATTGGACGAGGTCCGTGAGGCCCTGACTCCACTTGGCATCCAAGGGATAACGGTCAGCGAAGTCAAAGGGTTCGGCCGGCAGAAAGGTCAGACCGAGATCTATCGCGGCGCCGAATATATGGTGAGTTTTTTGCCCAAGGTGAAGATCGAGGTGGCGGTCAACGATGATATCGCGCCGCGCGTCGTCGAAACCATTCAGACGGCGGCTCATACGGGCAAAATTGGCGATGGCAAAATTTTCGTTTTCGACCTGGTGCAGGCGGTTCGCATCCGCACCGGCGAAACCAATGTGGACGCGCTCTGAGCGTTGGAGCGTTTGAGGCCTGTCGCTCACGACGTGAGCGACGAGGTGACGTGGTTGTTTTTTCTTGTCTCCTCCCAAACTCGGCCCGGAAGAGTTTTCTTCCGGGTTTTTTTTGCCTCCTTTTCCAGACCTCATAACCTGCTTAAAAATGTGGCATGGGCGGAAAGGCGTGCCTAATGCCGCATCACGAGGACGGGCGACGCATCTTAATTTCTCTCTTTTTTTTAGGGAAACTCAGGGATTCCGCGGCTTGGCACGGTTCTTGTTATTGATGGGGCAAGTCGCTGCGCCTATGCGTCAAATTAAGCATGCGCCATTGGGCACCGCAGATGGCTCGAATATAAGATTTTTTTGGGACCTTCGGGGGTGACCATGAAGAGGACGATTAAGAGTTTGGTGTTTGGCGGAGGTCTGGCGATTGGCCTGACGGCGCTGAGCGGACTGGGTCTGGCGCAGGAAGCCGCTCCGGCGGCGGATGCGGCGGCGGCGGCGGCTCCGGCGGTTTTGGAC
>DATNIV010000506.1:0-9129 GCA_035604255.1 Telmatospirillum sp.
CCGAAGTGTTGACCCGTCTCGCCATGAGTCTTCTCGTCGACATCCGCCGTGCCGTCGCCGAAAACCCCAGCACGCCCGCCGTTGTGCGCGAGACCATTAGTTTCTGAGTGATCCGCAGAACAAGGCCAGGCTCCAGCGCCTGGCCCTTTCTCCAGCGAAAGGCCCTTTCCATGCAATCCACCGGAATCACCTGGACCAACCAGACGGTCAACGTCGCCGTGGGATGCGACAAGGTCAGCGAGGAATGCCGGCATTGTTATGCCGCCCTCGACGCCTGCCGTCGCGCCGACAATCCGATCTTCCCGATGTACGCCGGCGTCATCAGCCGGGCCCCTAACCGCTGGGGCGAACGTCATGATTGGTCCGGCCTCGTCAATTATAGCTTCGACCGCCTCAAGCTGATCGACCGACTCAAACCGGGCATGTGTTTCGTCAACTCCATGTCGGACAGTTTTCATGATCGGCTGCCTGACGAATTCATCATCGAGATGTTCAGTCGCATGGCCGCGCGGCCGGACGTCATATTCCAAGTTTTAACCAAGCGTGGCCATCGTCTGGCCAAGCTGGCTCATCGCCTCAATTGGTCGCCGAATATCTGGCAGGGCGTGACGGTCGGAGTCGGCAAATCAACCTGGCGTCTCGACCAACTGCGTGAGGTGCCGGCTGCCGTCCGATTCGTCTCCGTCGAACCTCTGATCGAGCCCCTGGACCTCCACCCCTGGCTCGACGACGGCACCCTCAATTGGGTGATCGTTGGCGGTGAAAGCAAGTCCGGCTGGCGACCGATGCGCGACGATTGGGTGCGCGACATCCGCGATGCCTGCGTCGCGGCCGGCGTGCCCTTTTTCTTCAAGCAGCGCGCCGGCTTCCAACCGGAAAAACACCCTGTCCTGGACGGCCGGCGGTGGGAACAGTGGCCGACGTGATCGTCCGAGCGTGGCGTGACTAAAAACCCGCCAAACTTTGTGTTTTGGCGGGTTTTTAGTCGGTTCAGCCGTAAATGTGCCGGTACAATTTTTCATGTGCACATACAAAATGAGCTTGCGTAGTGTGCGCATACATGTTTAGGTGTTCTTGTAAGCTTTTGGGGCGCGCGTCAGAGAAGGAAAATCACGATGAAATCGGAAAGTCACGATCTCGAACGGCGCTTGTCATGACCGACCGCTCTTCCCGCCCCACCGCTTCCCGCGACGTTCCTCCCGGCACGTCTTGGGCTTTCCGCGACCATCGCACGATGGCCGAAATCCTGGCCGAAGAGGCCAAGCAGAAGCAGGCGGCGTAGGTCCGATCATGGAAATATGGGTGGACGGCAGCAGTGATTCTAAGCGAGCCGCCTGGGCGGCGATGGTGAAGGAAAACGGATGCGAACCACAATTCGTCACCGGTACGGGCCGCGACGTTCCGCTCTGCATCTGCGACCGATGGTCGATGAGACAGGCACTGATTCACCTCAATCCCATTTTGGCCGGCCGCGACAGCCAAAGCGTCATCGTCGTGACCGATCTCGAATCAAATGTGATTTCGCCAGTCGATCCGCGCCCCTTCCGATGGGTATGGGTTCCAAGGTGGCACCCGTTCATCCGCAAATTAGATCGGATGGCGAACAAGCTACGCCTTTCCATTCCGACTAATTCTGAAAGGACATTCTGAAATGGCAAAATATATTTATGTCGAAAAACACAGATTTTTCACATATGCGCTCGATGAATGTGAAGACTATGTAATAATTGATGCATATCTGCGCATCAAAGAAAGTGGTAATTTCAATACGACAATTGGTATGAATAAGTTCGAGCGTTATCATCTTGCTGACGGCGCCACACTTAACGACACTATTTTGTTAAAATTCAATGATTTCATGAGGGTTCTTGGCTACAAGCCAGTGTTGTTTGTCAACGGGCACTCAACGTCATATTCGATGCTCCGTGGCCACGATAAAATCGTCCGCCGCGAGGCGATGATTGAGCGCTTGCGCGGCATGACACCGGCTGAGCGCGACGACTTTATTGATCGAAAGCGTGCCGAGGCGGCGGCGTTACCCGAACGCGCCACTGAGTCCGCCCAACCGGTGAGTGACGAAAAAATGCTGCGTCGCGAAGAAATCGAGCGGCGAAGGGCGGCGGTTGCAGCGTCACAGCGCGCCGATGCCGTCATTCCCGCCACACGGCCCGGACCCAAGGCGACCGTAGTCGAGGAACCGCGGCAAGAGCAACCAGCGCCCGCGTCCGTCGCTGATCTGGAGCCGGTCGATGACGTGGTGGCGGCCAGCGTCGCTATCAAGCTTCACCCTGCCGGCAAAAAGGCTTTGCGGTTGGCGGCCGTGGCCGCTGATCGCCCGCTCAGCGACCTGCTCGCCGAGGTGGTCGAGGTTTGGGCACGGCAGCATGGAATCACCGAGCCCGTGCGTATCGCCGGCCGGCACTGAGGGGAGGCATTATGCCTTTTGTTATCACTCTAGCCACCCTGGCCATCACCCTCGCTGCCACTGCGGCGGCTTATAGCATCGTCGGGTTGCGACAGTTTGCCGCTGGCGCCCCGATGGCGGTCACCGTGTTGGGAGGTGCCGTGGAGGTGTCCGCGCTGGTCGTCGCCGCATGGCTGCATGCCACCTGGTCCCACACCCCCCGGTGGATGCGGGCAAGCGGTATCCTATTTGTCCTCGCCATTATGTGCCTGACATCGCTGGGGATTTTTTCCTTTTTAATCGCCGCCCACGGCTCGCAGGCAGCCCATAGGGACAGCCTCGCCTTGGCTCAGCATGGCATTGAGGACCGGCTGGCGATTCACCGCCAGGCCCTCGACGACGCACAAAAGGAAGAGCTTGGCTTGCAGGCGCAGTATTCGGCCTATCTGCAGGCCGGGAAAGTCAGCCGATCCGTCGCCACCCGCCAAGCCGACCAAGCGCAGCTTGATGAATTGCGCCAGCGGATGGAGAGCGAACGGACGGCTATTGAGCAGCTTGAGGCGCAGCGGATCGACGCGCAGGCCTCTTTAAACGGCGCCACCATCGAACTTGGTCCGGTGAAGGCGTTGGCCGGACTGATCGGCCGAGGTGAGGACGATGCGGTCAATCTTTTCATCGCGCTGCTGATGTTACCGTTCGATCCACTGGCTGTGTGGCTGGCCGTCGCTGCCTCTCATGCGAACAAAATGCGTCACCGCCGGCTTGCTGACCAAGTCGCCCATGAGGCCGACGAACCTGCGGCCGGCGAACCTGCTGAGACACAACCGATCGACCCGGCACCGGGAGAATCTTCCGCCGACCAAACACCGATTAAGAACAGGGGCGGGCGGCCGAAGGGACGCAAGGATTCTCACCCGCGCAAGCGCCCGCAGGCGGCAGGAGAGGCAAGCGCGGAGTCGGCAACAGAGGAAACGGCAGAAATCACCGTGGCGGCGGCTGAATAAGAAAAATATACAATATTATCAATATATTACTAAGCCGCTGCGTCATGGCTTTTGCGACATCAATTTGAACGAATTTTCGCTATTTCGGCAAAATTCATGTCGAGCTTTTCATGGCCAAAACGCCCAGTGGCAGCCTTATCAACTCTGTCTGAGGGGCACCAAAACAGAAAGGGCGGCCTGAGAGCCGCCCGCTTTCCCTTCGTCGGATTTAGCCGGCTATTCCAAAATCCGATGCGCTTTCAGTGGGAACGGGTAAACGACCACCGTCATGCCCTTATGTGTCGGAGGTGCCAACATTGACGAAGCGGCGTCACCAAGCTGACTCGCGCGGAACGCCACGAAAAACACGGCGCCGGCGACCATCGCCATGCCGATCGCCCGCCCATGGCCGTCATGGCGACGATATACGGGCGGCTGACGGAAAAAGGCGCGGACCGCATCGATGATCGGCGCATGTAGGATGCCGGCGATCGTCAGCCCGGCCGCCAGCCAGCAAACTACGAATGGGGATAGATGGAGAAATTCCGACGTGCTGCCGACCAGTGACGACAGCAGCCACAGCACAAAGAGGATGACGGCCAGGACGGTGGACAGGTGTAGCAGTGTCCGCAAAACCCACGTCCAAAACCAAAACCGCGCAACGTATCCGATCATGGCAGCCTCGAAGTAGGAGAAAGGGCGGCGGCTCGGCCGCCCTTCTTCGACAACATGGTTTTCAGCCCTTCTTGCCGGCGGGCTTGTCGATCGCCGCGTCATGCTGCATTTCGTCAGGCCTCAGCCCGCGCGGAGCATGATCGTCCGGCGTCCTGGCCAGTAAGGTCCACTCGAAACCCTGGTCATTGCAGGCGATCCTATATTCGACGTTATATGCCCCGGCCTCGAGGTCGAGTTGCGACAGGCCCTGGAATGGCTGTTGACCGACCGATTTAGCATAGAATTTTCCGGTGGTGCCGTCGGCGACCTGGCGACCCTCGACGGAAATGCTGACATGGCATTCGCCAGAACCAATCTGGTTGCGCTCGATTTGGACACCAAGGATATACTTCCCGGTCGACGGCGCCTTTAGATAGCCCGCGATCACATAGGCCACCGGCTGGCTGTAATGGACGCCATAGCTGTCGTGGGCGTTCATCTTCATCGGCCAGGAAAACCCGGTCCCCCTGAAGTTCCCTATCTCGACCGGCTGGATGGCCAAATCCTTATCGATCGGATGGACGCCGACAATGAAGGCTGGCGACAGTTTCACCGCCTTTGGGGCGCCCGGCGCCTGATCGGTCGGCGGCGTCGCGGCTTGCACCGCTGAGGCGGTAACGGGCTGACCGGAGGCCTTTGCGCTTTCAAGAGCGGCCAGCCGAGCCTCGATCGCGGACAACCGCGCTTCGATCGCCGGTGACTGGGCGACCGGAGCGGCGACCGGTTGAGCCGCAACGGTGTGGGAAGCCGTCGCCGCCGGTGCCGGGGCGGCAGGCGATACCGGAATTGACGGTTTGATCGCGCCCTGGCCTGGCCCATCGGTCGATTGGTCGGTCGCGACGATGCTTTGAGCCATGGCCGGCATGGCCGACAGCAGGGCGATGGTGGCCACCAGGCCGTGAATGACACGCTTATTCATCATGATGCCTCACTTCTCGAAATTCGGTTTTAGAAGACCTGGAAAGCCATGTTGGCAATCGGCGGCATTTCACGGTCGCCATCCTTGACCCGCAGCGTTGCGCAGCTGAGCGGCTTCGTGACGTGGATTTTGACTGTTGTCTGGCTATTTGCGGCAACCGGCACCGCAAATGAAACGGAGCCGGGAGCGGCCGGGAATTTGTACGGCAAGGTGTAGAGCGGGGTGGTGACACTGATCGCGCCGCCGGCGGACGAAAATATGCCAAGCCATACCAGTTTGACTTCGCCGGCTTTGAGCTTGGTCATCAACTCACGCTCCATGGCGGGCGACAGGTGCATCGACTTGAACGCCAGCGAAACCTGATTCGGCCGGACCGGGGTGAGTTCCTGCGTGGAGTTGTCCGCCGCATACCAATCCGGCGTTGCATCCTCGGCAGACGCAGGCGGCGAGTCGTTGGTGGTCAAGAAATTCGATGTCGCCTCTTCGGCGAACGCGGGCAGGGACACGACCGCCATGGCGGCGAAGGCGAGGGCGGGGAGAAAGGAGCGATAAATCATAATACGGGCCTCATTTGGCAGGAGAAACGCGCACCGACGGGGAAAATGTCGGTGTGCTGGAGTCGTCCGCCGACGCCTGGGGAGCTGCGGGGGAGACGGTGACGGACGGAGCGAAATGTACCGGCGTGTCCGACGATATGGACGGCGACGGCAGTGGTGTGGTGGAAAGGCCGGCACCAAGCTTCGCGGCTTTGGCTGCATCGGCGATACGCTGGGCTGTCGCTTGATCTTCCGGCGACATAAGGCCGACGGGGTGGGCAGCCTGTTGCTTGATAGGGGCCGGGGCGGAATTGCCGCCACCGAACACCGCCATGGCAACGGCCGTGGCGACGAAGATGACGGCGGAATAACGGAACATTTCGTCACTGGCGAAGGCTCGCTTGGCGACGGCGATGATGGATGGATTGGACATCATGCGACCTCCCGGATATCGGCGGCGATGATGGCGAACGGATCGCCGCCAGGTTGGCGTGTCAGGCGCACCGCCTGGACTTGCTTGATCCGCTGCAGAACGTTCTCGACTTCGCGACCATTGCCGAAGTCATTCCCGCGACGGCGATACATCGCGTCGAACATGGCCGTTGCCTCCTCGTCGGCACCGACATCGAGGACGAGACCGGCGCGTTTGACGGCGCGACGGAAGATTTCGGACAGTTCCGGCCCTTTGTAGTCCTCGAAAAGCACGGTGGTGGGAATACGGGAACGAAGGCCCGGGTTGGCATCCAGGAAGGCATTCATCCGGTCCACATAGCCCGCGACGACGACCATGAACTGGCCGCGTTGGTCTTCCATCGCCTTCAATAGAGTGTCGATGGCCTCGCGGCCAAAATCGTTCTGGCCGCCGCCTGCGAGCGTATAAGCTTCGTCGATGAACAGGATGCCGCCCATCGCTTCGCGAATCTTCGCGTGCGTTTTTGGGGCTGTCTGGCCGACGTATTCGGCGACCAGAGATGCCCGGTCGACCTCGACGACGTGGCCGCTCTTGAGCAGGCCTAATCCGCGGTAGATCCGCCCGAGCTGCCGAGCGACGGTTGTTTTGCCGGTACCGGGGGCACCCAGGAAAGCCAGCCCGAGACGCATCGGCTCGCCGCGAACGCCACCGGCCTGCCGCCGCTGAGCTTCGACGCGCTGCAGGGCGATCAGGTCATCGATCTGCTTTTTGACGCCGGCGAGGCCGATCAGCCCGCGCAGTTCTTCCATCGCCGACTCGATGGCTTGGGTCGGCGCTTCAGACGCCCCGGCGGGAGCGAGAGGTTGGAGAGTGGCGAGGTGTTTTTCATTCACCGGGCGTGGGAAATCGAAGGCAGCCGCGTTATTGGGGTTTTTTGCGATTTTCCAAAACGCGAAAAACCGCCAAATCAGGACAAGGGCGCTGGCGATCAGCACGTAGATGCCGACCGTTTTTGCGAAGATCTGAAGGACGCCGATCGCGATGATCGGCAACAGCAGAAATCCAATGAGCTTCCCGAGACCAAAGTCGCGGCGTTGAGCGGGTTGATTAAACATCACCACACCTCGTGGAGTGAAAGGGGGAGAGCGCGGACCACCAT
Source organism: Telmatospirillum sp. (assembly GCA_035604255.1). GTDB lineage: Bacteria > Pseudomonadota > Alphaproteobacteria > Rhodospirillales > Magnetospirillaceae > Telmatospirillum. Next base: position 7,128 of record DATNIV010000506.1, read on the forward strand.
GTGGCCTGCCGCGCCGGATGACTGTTGGTAGGCCACGGCGACCGTCATCGTGGCGATCTGGCCGACCACGGCGGCGATCACTAAGCCGACTGCAAAAAGGCGGTTTTTGGGGTTTTTGACATCACCCGAAAAACCTGTTGGGGTTTTTGCCGACGTTTTTTCGCTGGCCGGGGAGTGTTGTTGGAAGGCGAAAATCATTTCCGTTCCTCCAGCCGGTAGGGGTTCGGCGCGGCGCGGTGTTTGGTTTCCGGACGTTCGAAATACCGCGGCGACCAACACCGAAGAGGACGCTTCCGGCCGTTCTTGAAGCGGATGAAGGAAATCTGTTCCCCGTATTCCATCGACACGAGTTCTTCGAGAGGGATCAGATCGGCGGCGGCAATCTGTGTGTTCGTCGTCGCGCCTTCCGACATCGTGCCGACAATCTCAGTGAGTTTCCGGCTTCCACCCTTGTTCGCGCTGGACGTCGTGACCTCAGCGCTGATTTTGCCGATCGCCTTGACGATCCGTTCGCCCAACTCGACATCGACCGCCTGCAGCCCGAGAAAGCTGACCACTTCGGCGCTGCTGACGATGCCCATCGCGCCCTTCTGGCCATAAGCATCCTCGAAGCTGTGGAAATCCTGGATGACAAACGTGGTCGACAGGCCGGTCTTGCGCATCACTTTGTAAGCGACTTCGATCGCGTGAATGCGCCCCCATACGCTGCCCTCGTTGATGTACAGATGCGTGCGGGAACGCAATGACCGCTCTTCGGCGATCACCAGCAGCATGGTCAGAAAGAGGCGGACGTAAGGGCCGTAGCCGCTGCCAACTTCGTCGACAAGGGACGCAGGGACACCGGCGTAGATATCCACATCCCCGTTGACAACGTCCTCGACGGAAAAGTCGCTGGTCGACATATGTTCGACCATCGTGTCGTAAACGAAGCACTCCAGCTCGCCGTTCATGGTCGAAATCACCGAACCGAGTTCCCGGCCGCCCATGCGGGCAAAATTCTTGACCGCGAAGTCCGTCAGGCCGTAGCCGATTTTCGGGTTGGCCAACCAAGCCTTGAAAGCCGGTGATTCCAGGGCTGAACCAGGCTTTTCGTTATCGGCGACGGTGCCAACATCCGAGAGAAAATCGATAACGGCCTTGATGGTCCACTGCTCGCGCGGACGCGTGCAGCAGATCCAGACGACGCCGGCCGAGAAGTAAATTCGCGCCTGTTTGATGAAGTGCGGTTCTTTCGTCGACGCGGGCGCCGGGATTAATCCCATGACCAATTTCTTGATGGTCTCGACCATCTTTATGCCGTTGGGGATGACCATGAATGGGTTGCAGCGCGCCGGCTTTGCGAGGTCATGCAAGCTGGGGATCTTGTCGCCGCATTCGGTGATTTTGGCGGCGACGACGCCGGTCGGATCGAGGAGGATTTGACGGCGGCCAGCGGAGGCGCGGGCGGGACTGACGATAAAAAATGCTTCGAATTGGGGATCCAGAACCTCGATAGGGTTGAGGCTGCTCAAGAACTCGGTGTCCGCCAATGCGTCCTTACCACTACCAGCGCCACCAAAAATAAGGCGACCGGTTTCGACGTCATAGCGAAGCAAATCCGAGGTTGGGTCCTTGGTCCGCTGTCCGATGATGGCTCCACTCGATTTTGCCATCTCGTCCTTGCGGTCGTCGTCAGCGAGAACAGCATCGCCGTATGGCGTCTGCTTGCTGCGCTTCTTCCCTTCCGGCCCGCCGGAAAGCGATTGCACGGCCTCGCCGATACGGCCGCCAGAGAGCGCAAGCAACCCGCCAACGAGGTTCATCATGACCACGATGATGGCGACGCCGATACCCAATTTGGTGTCGGTTGGCTGGCGATCGAAGGCCCACGAAATTGCGGTCAGAGTGCTTGCGCCAGCGCCGGTGCATGGATGCGAAATCTGATTTTCCCAATCGTATCGGCAGGTGGCGACTATGTGGGAAATTGGCAGGATGACCTTCGACCAAATCGCCCATCCACCCG
>DATNIV010000507.1:0-8450 GCA_035604255.1 Telmatospirillum sp.
AACCCGCTGCCCTTCGTAACGCGGACGTCCCGCGATCCCCTCTATTTCCACCAGTTCCCAGCCCACGGAGCGGAGTTGCTCATTGTAGAAGCCGACGATCTTGGCAGCCTCGATGCGATCTGGCCTGATCACCGGGTGAACGGTCTCGGCGAGGAAGGCTAGAAACTTGGCATCTTCGCAGCCCATCACCCCGAAACGGCTGTCGCCAAAAACCCAGCCCCGGTCCCAATCGTAGTTGTTGACGGTGTGCTGCCAGATGTCACCTGCCGCATCGGAGAAACGGCTGTCGTGGGACGGCATGGAGGAAAGGTCGTAGAGCCTGCCCAGGAACTCGACGTCATCCTTCACTCCGGCGAAGTCGACGCCTTCCAGCGTCAGCGCATCGACGATGTTCCAGCGAACGGCCAATGTGATCTCGTTGTCCATCATTTCCCCTCGGGGAAAAGGTCGCGGACGCTGACGAAGGCGAAATTGTTCTCGGAGGCGCGGCGAGCTTTTCGTGCCAAGACATCGCCAAAATCGAGGTGCCGGTCGATGACCTGCCAGAGATCGAACCCGTCGATGCATATGATCCGGGTGGAGCGTCCCGTCCGGAACGCCTCGAGTCCATCGGGGCTGAACGAGGAGTAGCTGACAAACAGCCCCCGCGTCCACGCGGCCTTTCCTTCGACCTTGCCCTGGAACGCGAGCAGATCGCCCGCTCCGACCGGCCCGCCGAGCCACTTGGCTTCGAGAAGGTAGGGCTGACCATCGTGTTCAAAGCTGCCGTCGATCTGCTCGCCAGTATTCCGAAAGCCGCTTTTTGGGGCAAGGCTGGAGGAGGCGAACAACCCGTTCAGCACCTTTTCAAAGGCAAAACCACGTGGTTGGGGAGCTAGCTCGGCGATCCGCATCAACTCGGTTCGGAGTTCGTCGAAGTTGACATCTGTGCGTGGCGGTGTCGCTTCGGGTGGCTGTGCCTGCGGCAACGAGTTGAGAAAAGCTGGATCATGCAGTTCCGGTATCTTGAACTGAACCGCGAGAATTGCCTCGTTCAGCGCGTCGATCTCCTCCCGGGTAACATTGTGTTTTTCCTGGCCGCGTCGAACGATTTCAATAACCAAGGCGCAGAATTGCGGGCGTCGGTTCTCCAGCGTCAATTCGAGAAGGCGGGAAATGGCGGGACGTTTGCTGCCGCCGGTCCAGAATTGCCCAAGGCCGAGGTCCTGGGCAACAGCAGGAAATGAAAGGCGCTTGACGCCATACGGATGCGGCGTTCCCGGCAGGAACGGATACAGGATATCCGCGATCCTGGATATGGCTCGGGTTTCTGGCAACGACAGCGACATTCCGTTCCCCAAAAGATGAACGCTGCCTCTGTTATACAGCCTTGACCATGTGCTTCAATCATACAGCGGTCATCAATCAGTGCTCGATGACATGCACGTCGCGTTGCAGGCCTTCCGCGGTTCCTGGCGCCGGATCGCGGCTTCGTTCTAGCACAACATCGCCAGCGATAAGTGGGAGGACATGGCGGCACGCCGAGCGTGACGACGCGGACAATGAACGTCTGCTTCAGAGCAGGTCTTTCTACCTGAAGAATATCCGAGATGGGCGCTAAGCTGTCAATCGCTGCACTCGTAAATCCCAGGAAGAATGACGCCCGCGCGGGCAAGCCCGCGCGCCGGGCTCTCGTGAACCGAGCCGCCTTCGGCGTCTCGGCCTTCGGCTTCGATCCCTGGCGCATCATCTGCTTATGCGGGCAGACTTATGGAGTTTTCATGCCATGAAGTCGCGGTGAGTCTCGATGGTCGCCAAGCCGATTTCCAGTCGCGCATGATGCCACCGTTACCGTAATCGGCGCGGCTTTTCGGGCGCTGTCCAGTATCGCACCGAACCCGGCGGGTGGCCGTTGGCTCGATCATCGGGTGTTCAATCATGATACCGGTCGCGCTGGTCGAAGCCAGATATTCGACGCGCGCAATGAGCCTCAGCTGGTCCAGCCGCCATCGGCATCACCCTGATTTGGCCTGTCCGACGTGGCACCGGTCCATCGCCATCGCACGGCGGTTGAGCGTTTTTGCGTCATCCAAGGGAGTGCGAGTCTGGCGGTATTGTCGGGCATGGGCACCTGATCCATCGCGGTCAAGCGGTCAAGCCATCCCGGGCGGATGGGGGCCAGTGTCTCCTGAATCATGTGCATCGCGGACCATCCCTGCTTGTCTCTTGATGGCGTAGAGCCCGCGTCGTCCCTCTCCAACCTGTCCAGCGAGACAATTTCCCCTGCCGCTGCGCGGCATTCCTCGCGGTCGCTTCGCTGCAAATTGTCCCGCCTCCCAGGTCCTCCACTTTGTTCCGGTCGCCGCGCTGCGCTTGCGGTGGGCAGGGCCGCCTTGCGGTCTCATCGCCTGAGCCATCGCAGGGACGGTCCCGCGACAAACACAACGGAGACTTATCATGGCCATCACCCTCGGTACCTTCACCAAGCTCGACGACGGCGCTTTCACCGGCACCCTCAAGACCCTCAACGTCACCGCCAATCTGACCATCATCCCGGTGGACAAGCTGTCCGAAAACGCCCCCGATCATCGGGTCTATGCCGGCAACGGACAGCGCTACGAGGTCGGCGCCGCCTGGAGCCAGGTCGCCAAGACGAGCGGCGAAACCTATCTGAACCTCAAGATCGGCGCTCCGGAATTCGGTCCCAACTGGGTCCGCGCCCGCCTGGTCAAGCTCGAACATCCCGGCGAAGACGGCACCACTCACATCGCCTTGTGGGAGCCGCGCGACCGGTAATGCCCCCAACAGCCCCGCTGCGGATCGCCGTGGCGGGGCTTTTCTTTCGCCGCCCGCTCGAAATCGCGGGGGGCCGGTTTTCGAGCGTCCCGCAGCGCGCTGCCGCTCGCCATTCTTGCCCCATCTGCGGCGATGTCCGCCGCTGCCACCGATGGAGAGTAAGAATGGATGACGAGATCCTTCGGGCCGCCAATGCCCGCAAAGGCAGCCCATTTCTGAACACCGCCCAGGCCGCTTTTTATGTCGGACTGTCGCGCCGGACGCTGGAAAAGATGCGCACGGCGGGCGAGGGGCCGCGCTTTCGCAAGCATGGCCGCTATGTCCGCTACCATATCGACGACCTCGATCAATGGTCGAAAACCCACGGCCAGGCGTCGACGTCCGACACCGGATTTGGTGGAGCAAAACGATGATCCCGCCCCGTCTGATCCGCCTGGAGCGGCGCCGACGTGGGCGAAACCGCCCGCGTGTCATCCTCGCCCTGACCATGGTCGGGCTCGGTTGCGTCGGCTTCGCTACGCTCGTCCGACCGGCGCCGCTGCTGCTGTGGAACGCCAGCGCCAGCGCACCCATTGGCCTCTACCGGGTGATGTCCAGCGGGCCAATCCAGCGTGGCGACATGGTGCTGCTGCGCACGCCGGACAGCGTTCGCAACCTTGCCGCCGAGCGTGGATATCTGCCGCTGACCGTACCGCTGGTGAAGCGTGTGGCAGCGCTGGCCGGCGATAGGGTCTGCGCCATCGGCGATGACCTGCTCATCAATGGCGAATGGGTCGCGAGGCGGTTGGAGCGCGATCATCTGGGCCGTCCGTTGCCCCACTGGCAGGGATGCCACCGCCTTGGCGACGAGGTGTTTCCACTGATGGCGGAGGTGCCGACCTCGTTCGATGGCCGTTATTTTGGGCCGGTTCCGATATCCGCCGTGATCGGGAGGCTGGTGCCGCTATGGACAAAATGAGCCTTCTGATCGCCGAAGTCCTGGCCGTGATGCCGGTGGCGGTGCAAGCCGACACCGATCGTTGGCGGTCCACCATCGACGAGGCCGCGCAACGCTACGATATTCCCGAAAGCTGGATTCGAGCCGTGATGCTGGCCGAAAGCGGCGGCGATCCCCATGCCGTTTCGCCCAAGGGCGCCATGGGCCCGATGCAGATCATGCCCGGCACCTGGGGCGAATTGCGCGGTCAGCTTGGCCTCGGCACCGACCCCTTCGACCCCCACGACAATATTTTCGCGGGGACGGCTTTCCTGCGGGCGATGCGTGATCGCTATGGTTATCCCGGCCTGTTCGCCGCTTACAACGCCGGCCCCGCCCGCTATGACCGGTATCTCAAGACCGGTGCGCCGCTTCCCCCTGAGACGCAACGCTATATCGCGGCTCTGGCGCGAACTCCCGCCGATGCGGCCATGCCGCCTGCCGTGTTGTCGGGCACGCGGTTGTTTTTTCGATTAAGAACAGCCGAAAACACCACGTCGGATGCTCGGCAAATGGCTGGCCCCGGCGACCTGTTCGTCCCCCTCACCACCCTGTCGGCGGATCGGAAATGAAGGGCGCTGTACTGGTGGAGAGAGGGGCCTCGTCTCGACATTGTCATTCTACCAGCCAGGACGAAGCGCCCGTCAAGGATGCGCGGTCCCCCCAAAATGCTGGCGCATTTTGGCTCCCCCACGCCCCGCTGCGCGGCGCCTGCGGCGTCCCTGACCGCCGCTTCTCCGGCTGTTCCTGGGAGATGTTCTCGATGAGGAGGACGTCAATCAGGAGGTTGCCATGTCACACCATACCGTTCACCCGCATGCTGAATTCGATCGTTTTCCGCAATTGGCCGAGGAATTCGGCAGCGAAATCGACCGCATCATCAACGCGGAATTCGCCGATTTCGTCTGGGATAGCCGCTTCGTCGAACGCGATCTCGGGGCCTGGGAAGGCTTCGATGACGACGATGAGTGCGGCGAAATCGTCCGTATCATCGGCTATTTCCGCAGCCGTTACATCGTTGCGACCTGCATCGTCGATGGCTACCGGCATGTCCAAATGATGCTGAAGCAGCGTCAATTCGACAACATCATTGACGCCGAGCAGGCGTTCCTGGACGGCGGGGGAGACCTCGCCGACACCCTGTAAGCGGTGTCGGGGCGACCGCTTGATCTTCGCCCCGGGACTTTATCAGGCACGAGAGAGTAGATGAGCGTGGATGGGGTGATGGGCATCTCAGGGTGCCGCGTAAGGCAAGATGAAGCAGTGGCGCCATCCCACGGGGAGATACCGCTAAGTCTCTGTCTGCACGTCTTTTTTTTAAGGCGCGGTATGGCGCCATGGGCGATTCGGCTGGCGCCAGGGGACACACAAGCCGTTGATTTTATTGGGGTGCATGGCGCTGGTTTCCGGGAGCGATTTTCCCTCTGATATCCCGGTGGTGACGGCGGGAGGATGAAAGATGAGCGATGACGACAATTTCGAGCCAAGGCTCGGCAAAATCCGCTCGGGTGGCGCGAAGCAGGGCCGTAAATTCCTGCATCGGGTGTTGGCGGCGGCGATCCTCGCCCGTGGTGGTTCCGGCGGTAGGGCGTCGCCCCGCAAGAACCGCTTCGACGGCAGCCGCATCGGCTGCGGCGCCGGTGTCGGCCGGGTGCTGTCTGCGCGCGATCATTACGCCGCCTTCCGCCAGCGTCGGGTCATCGTCAAATCCCGCATCGTCAAGCTGGCCGGCCGGGGCTTGCAGGGTGCGCGTGCCCATCTGCGTTATATCCAGCGCGATGGCGTTACCCGCGATGGCGCGCCTGGCCAACTCTATGGTGCCGAGCAGGGTCGGGTGGATGGCAAGGACTTCCTTGACCGCGCCGATGGCGACCGCCACCAGTTCCGTTTCATCGTCTCCGCCGAGGATGGCGCACAGTACGAAGACCTGAAGCCTTTTGTCCGCCGCCTGATGACGCAGATGGAAGAAGATCTGGGCACCAAGCTCGATTGGGTCGCCGTCGATCATTACAACACCGGCCATCCGCATAGCCACATCATCGTCCGGGGCAGGGATGATCGGGGCAAGGATTTGATCATCGCCAGGGACTATATCTCCGCCGGCATGCGCGAGCGGGCCGCCGAGATCGTCAGTCTGGATTTCGGGCCGCGATCGGATTTCGAGATCGAGGACCGGCTGCGTCGTGAGGTCGAGCAGGACCGCCTGACCAGTCTCGATTGCAAGCTGCTCCGGGACGTCGGCGAAGATGGTGTTGTCTGGGCCACCGACCGCGATGCCTTCCAGCAGTCTCTACGCGCCGGTCGTTTGCAGAAACTGAGGCGGCTCGGTCTGGCCGAGGAAGTCCGCCCCGGCCAATGGCGCCTTGCCGATGATATCGAGGACACGCTGCGCCGGATGGGTGAGCGCGGCGACATCATCAAAACCATGCACCGCGAGATGACGGAAAAGGGTTTGGTCCGCTCTGCCGCCGATTATGTCATCCATGATCCGACAGATCAGCAGGCCCGACCCATCGTCGGCCGGGTTGTCGCGCGCGGGCTCTCCGACGAGATCGCCGACCGCCATTACCTGATCGTCGATGGCGTGGACGGTCGCCCCCATTACGTCGACATCGGCAAGGGGGAAGCCACTGACCCGACGCCGGCCGGCGCCATTCTGCGCATCGAGCCCAAGCGGCTGGAACCTCGGCAGGTGGACCGCACCATTGCCGAGATCGCCACCGCCAACGGCGGCCAATACAACGTCGATCTTCATCTGCACCATGATCCATCGGCCAGCGAGAGCTTCGCCGAAACCCATGTGCGACGATTGGAAGCGATGCGGCGACTCACCGGAAATGTTGTGCGCGAAGCCGATGGCACCTGGATCATTGCCGCCGACCATCTGGAACAGGCGGCCATGTTCGAGCGGCGTCAAGCCAAGGATGCGCCGGTGATGGTGCAGACTCTGTCGTCGCTGCCGCTGGACCGCCAGGTCGGTGCGGATGGCGCCACCTGGTTGGACCGGCAACTGCTGGCGGCCACCCCGGAACCGTTGCGTGAATCCGGTTTCGGCAAAGACGTGCTGGATGCCCAGCTCCGGCGCCGACAGTGGCTGATCGCCGAGGGGCTGGCCCAGGAGGAACAGGGGCGCGTCGTCTATCGTGGTGACATGCTGGACAACCTGCGGCGGCGGGAATTGGTCCGCGTTGCCGGTCAGCTTTCCGACGAACTGGGCCTCGGCTATGTCGAGACCGGAAAGGGGGATCGGGTGGATGGCGTCTATCGCCGGGCCATCGATCTTGCCAGCGGAAAATTCGCCATCATCGAAAAGAGCCGGGAGTTCACCCTGGTGCCGTGGCGACCGGTACTGGAACGACATCTCGACCAGCAGGTGTCCGGCGTGATGCGCGGGGACGGGATTTCGTGGACCATCGGCCGCCAGCGGAGCGGGCCGAGCGTGTCGTGATGTGTGGCGGGACAAGTAGCTTAGTGTCCAGACCCTACAATTAGTCAAAATGCGTGCATTCATATCTACATGCAGTGAGATTCAGTGCGCGGCCACTTGCGGAGACGGAAGGCCAAACCGATATAAAAAGATCATTTTTATTACGTAAGGCATATTCGAATGACAGTTCAGTATTCAGCGACCTCCGATGCCACCAATTTCCTGTTGCAAGACATCGCCGAAAAAATCCAGCTTCGCCCCGCCGAACACAAACTGGCCGAAACCCGATACAAAGCGGTGCACGGGCACCTCGAACGGAGCAGACTTGGTCACATCTTCCCGCGGATTTATCCGCAAGGATCCATGGCCGTGGGAGCGACGATCGCCTCGAAACTGGACAATGATGAATATGACATCGACGTCGTGCTTGAAATGGGCATCGACGCCTTCGCCTACGCGCCGGGCAATATTCTGGACGCTATTTTCGAAGAACTCCGCGGCTTGCCAGGCTCGACACGGGTCGTCCGTCAGACGCGATGCGTCACCGTCGAATATGCCAATATGCATCTCGACGTCACGCCCGCAGTTCTGATCGCCGGTGAGCAGGAACGGACGAGCATCATATTTCACAGCAAATCTGACGGACCGGTCGAACCCGAACGACGGATAATCGCAAATCCGTGGGGATTTGCCGAATGGTTTAAGGTTCGTACCGCTCCCGAACCGGATTTTGCGAAATCGATGTTTCGGGGAGACATGGCAATCGACCCCGTGCCCAAACAGGAGGACGTCGAGGAAAAGTCAAAATCGCTGATATCGCTGCAGCTTATCAAACGCTGGCGCAACATAGTTCACGAGAACCGGCGTGGACGACGCCCTCCGTCGATCCTGTTGGCGAAGCTGATTGCGGACAACGGTCCGGGACGAGGCGGTCTGTTCGATGTGCTGCAGACGCAAGTCAACGCGTTGGCCCTTGTATTCGGTCGCGATCATTCCCGGGGCGAACTCATCCATGTTTGCAATCCGGCATGCGCCGCAGACGTTCTGTCGGACAGGTGGCCCGGCGACTTGGAGCAACAGCGCCTCTTCCTTGGCGACTTGCAATCGTTCTCCCGGGAACTCGTCGATCTCCGTTCTGCGCGGCTCGACGACAAGAAGAAGATTCTTAACCGGCTCTTCGGCGAACGCGCGACGGTGATTGCCTACGAAAGCCTCGCCAAGGCTGCGGCGGCGGACAACGCGGGCGGGCGTCTGCTGTACAAGACTGGCAGC
>DATNIV010000508.1:0-4172 GCA_035604255.1 Telmatospirillum sp.
TCGCCCGAACGTCTGCTTGCGGATTGAAGCCATAAGTGACGATCTTGCGGTCGGGGACGCGCGGGATCAGGGCCTGGACTTCCGGATGGTCGCTGCAGAGTGCGGCAAAACCATAGAATGGGATATTTTCAACGAATGTGCGGAACGCTTCGCGGACCCGGTCGAAGGTTCCATAAAAATCCAGATGTTCCGGGTCGATATTGGTGACCACGGCGATGGTCGCCGGCAATTTCATGAAGGTGCCGTCGGATTCGTCGGCCTCGACCACCGCCCAATCGCCGGCGCCCAGCCGGGCGTTGGTGCCATAGGCGTTGATGATGCCGCCGTTGATCACGGTCGGATCCATGTGACCGGCGTCGAGCATGGCGGCGATCATCGAGGTGGTGGTGGTCTTGCCATGCGTGCCGCCGATGGCGATCGCCCATTTGAGCCGCATCAGTTCGGCCAGCATTTCGGCGCGACGAACCACCGGAATCATGCGTCCCCGCGCCGCGTCCACTTCCGGATTACCGGCTTTGACGGCCGAAGAAATCACCACGACGCGGGCATCGCCCAAATTCTCCGCGGTATGACCGATATGGATGCTGATTCCCTGCTTTCTGAGACGCACCACGTTGGCGTTGGCGGCGATATCCGATCCTTGCACCGCATAGCCGAGGTTATGCATGACCTCGGCGATACCGCTCATGCCGATGCCGCCGATGCCGACGAAGTGGACGGTGCCGATGGAAAGCGGCAAGGATCTCATGATGGTACCTCTAGCGTATCGGACGTCAGACGGCCGACCAGATCGGCCAAGCGGGTGGCCGCATCGGGAATGCCTGCGGCGCGGGCACAGGCCGCCGCCTTGGTCAGGCTGTCGGGAAGGGTGAACAAGGAGAGAAGACGCGCCGTCAGACTGGTTGCGTCGAAGGCCGTCTGTGGCATCAACCAGCCACCACCGACGTTGTTCAGCGCATGCGCGTTGGCCGTCTGATGGTCGTCGATGGCGTGCGGGAAGGGAACCAGAATGGACGGTCGCCCGATCGCCGTCAGTTCGGCGACCGTCGAGGCGCCGGATCGCGCGATCACCAGATGGGCGGCTGCGAGCCGTTCCGGAATGTCGTGGAAGAAGCTTTCCAGGGTTGTCGTGATGCCCGAGCCTTGGTAGGTCTGACGGACGGAGTCGAGGTCCTCCGGACGGCATTGCTGTGACAGCACCAAACGATGGCGTAACCCTTCGGGCAACGCCAACAAGGCTGCCGGGACGACCTCGGACAAGGCGCGTGCGCCTTGCGAGCCGCCGAGGACCACCAGATGGATCGATCCGTCCTCGGTCAAGGCGGGATAGCCTTGGTCGCGCAAAGCGACGATCGCGGGGCGAACCGGCATGCCGGTCTGCACGACTTTGCTCTGCCACGCCGTGGCGATGTGACTGACCTTGTCGAATGAGGTGGCAATGCGGGTGGCCCGTGGCGCCAGCAGGCGATTGGCCCGCCCGAGGACCGCGTTCTGTTCGTGGAGCAGTGTCGGGATGCCGATGACGGAGGCGGCCAGCATGGCTGGCACCGAGGCATAGCCGCCAAATCCGATGACGGCTGCCGGGGACAGACTCTTCAGCAAGGCCCGCGCCTGCAGAAAGCCGACGCCAAGGGCTGCGATGGCCGACAGGCGCGCCGCGATCCCGCGTCCGGCGATTCCACCGGCGCGGATCCGATGGGTGGTCAATTGTCCCAAGGTGCCGCCATAGCTCTGGCCCCGGCCGTCGGTGACCAGTGCCAGTTTGCGTCCGCGGCTCAACAATTCGGCGGCGAGAGCTTCCGCGGGAAAGACATGCCCCCCCGTGCCCCCGGCCGTCAGGATGATGAGATCGTTCGGGCGGCTCATTGCCATCCCTCCTGGCCGTAGCGTTTCCGCGTCAACGCCAGCACCATGCCCATTCCGAGCGCCAGCGCCAGCATCGAGGAGCCGCCATAGGAAATGAACGGCAAGGTCATCCCTTTCGTCGGCATCAAATGCAGGGTCGAGGCCATATTGATGATTGCCTGCAACCCGAACTGCACCAGAAGTCCGGAGGTGGCGAGCAGGACGAACAGATTCTCTTCCGCCAGCATGCGCGCGAAACCGCGCAGCACGACGAAGGCGAAGATGCCGACGACGGCCAGGCAGAGGATCAGTCCGAATTCTTCGCCGGCAACCGCCATGATGAAGTCCGTGTGGGCATCCGGCAATACTGCCTTGACCCGACCCTCGCCGGGGCCGCGTCCGAAAAAACCTCCATAGTGGAAGGCTTGCAAAGCCGTGGTGACCTGGTAGCTGTCGCCGGCGGTCGGATCGAGAAACCGGTCGATGCGGCTGGCGACGTGGCTGAAGGTGAAATAGGCGCCGACCAATCCGCCCAAGCCCACCACCATGCCCATGAGAACCCAGACGAGCGGAAGACCGGCCAAGAAGAACTCGACAAACCAAACGGACGACACCACCAGCGTCATGCCCACATCGGGCTGCAACAGCAGTAGGCAGGCAACCACCAGATAAAGGCCGAGCGAGATCATGTTGCCGGGAAACGTTTCCGACAATCTCTGTTCGGCGAACATCCAGGCGGCGACCACGGCGAATGTCGGTTTGACGAATTCCGACGGTTGGATGGTGATGCCGGCCAGGCTGACCCAGCGCGTGGCCCCCTTGATTTCCTGTCCGGACACCAACGTCATCGCCATCAACGCCACAGCCCCCAGAAATCCGAGGCAGGCCAGACGGCGGATATTCTTTGGCGACAACAGCGAGACGCTGAAGATGACGAGCAGGGCCGGCAGCAGGAAAACGAACTGGCGGCGCACGAAGTGGAAATGGTCGGCCCCGATGCGTTCGGCCACAGCCGGGCTGGCGGCCATGATCAGCAAGGCGCCAACGGCGACCAAGGCGGCCACGGCCGCCATGGTCCAGCGATCGACCGTCCACCACCAGCGGCCGATGACAGAGGTGTCCGTACGCCCCAGCAGGATCATGCGGGTCTCCTCTTGCCAGGCAGTGCGGCGACCAACTGGCGAAACACATCGCCACGATGTTCGAAACTGGTGAATTGGTCCCACGACGCGCAGGCCGGCGAAAGCAACACCACGGCGCCGGCCTTGCCATCGGCGTTGGCGCGGGCATGGGCGAGGGCCACATCCAATGTCTGGCAAAGCTCGTAATCGACCTTGCCGTTCAAGGTGGCGGCGAATTCCGCGCTGGCCTCGCCGATCAGGAAGGCTTTTGCGATCCGCGAAAAATGAGGGACGAGGCTGGTGATGCCTCCCTCTTTGGCTTGCCCGCCCAAGATCCAATAGATGCTGTCGTAGCAGGTCAGGGCCTTTTCGACGGCATCGGCATTGGTGGCCTTGCTGTCGTTGACATAGGCGATGCCATCGATCGTGGCGATCAATTCCTGACGATGGGCCAATCCCGGATAACTTCGCAAGGCGTTGCAAATGGTTGTGGTTCCGATGCCGGCGGCGCGCGCCACGGCGTAAGCTGCGCAAGCGTTTTGCCAGTTGTGGCGACCGGGCAATCGCGGCAGCGTCGTCAAGTCGATGACCGGCAACGCCAACCCGTCGCAATCATCAACCAGCATGCCGTCAACGGCCGAGATGCCGCCGGCCGCCGGTCGTTCGACCGAGATGGGAATCGTGAAGGCGCCTTTTGTCTGGCGCAGATCGTCGTGAATGGCGCGGCAATAGGCGTCGTCGAGGCTGATGATCGCCACGCCGCCCGGCCGCAAGCGTTCGAACAGACCGGCCTTGGCCGCCACATAGCCGGCCATGCTGCCATGGCGTGACAGATGGTCGGGGGTGAGGTTCAGCAACAGGGCGATGTCAACTCCGGCGCGGTCCAGCAGTTCGATTTGATAGGAGGACAATTCAAGGACATAGGTGCCTTCGCTGTCGAGCGGCGGCAGATCCAGTGCCGGTGTCCCTAGATTGCCGCCAATGGCGGTCACATTGCCGTTGGCAGCGAAGATGTGGCCGACGAGCGTGGTGGTCGTCGACTTGCCGTTGGTTCCGGTGATGCCGACGTAGCGCGCGGCTGGACTGGCCATCGACAACAGTTCGATGTCGCAGACGAGCGGGACGCCGAGCTTGCGGGCCCGTTCGGCGATCGGATGCGGGCGGGGATGGGTGTGGGGGATGCCGGGGCTCCAGACCATCAGTTGG
>DATNIV010000509.1:0-10273 GCA_035604255.1 Telmatospirillum sp.
CGGTGATGACCACTTCCCAAACCTGATCCCGCGTCCGGATATAGTCGAGGGCTGCCGCCAGATCGCTGTCGTTCAAGATCGCTTCGTCACCCCCGACGCGGGCTCGGCGGAAACAAAACCGGCAATAGACGGGGCAGTGCAGGATCGGCGTCAGCAACACGCGGTCGGGGTAGCGGTGGACGATTCCTTTGATCGGAGCATGAGCGTCGTCGCCGATCGGATCGTCCCGTTCGCTCGGTGTCGATGTCAATTCGCGACCGTCGGGAACGAACTGACGGGCGATCGGATCCTCCGGATCGGTGGGGTCGATCAGATCGACCAAGGCGGGCGTGATGGCGACGGCATAGCGCGTTGCAACCGATTCGATTTCCGCGACCCGTTCGGGAGAAATCAGTCCCGCCGCCGCGATCTCGTCTGCGGTACGCAAGGGCCGGCGACGCAGGGCGCGGGGATGGGGGTGGGGTGCGCGTGAAGAGGGCATGGATCTCAAGGGCCTCTGGCTGGACGGGGGAAGTTTCGGCATAGTGGCGCCGCATTCAGTCATATAAGGAAACGTCATGTTCGGCAAAGAGTGGTGGCGGCCCGAAGATTTTCGTCATCGGCGCCCGACCCTGTTGGCCCGCGCCCGCATCCTGACCGCCCTTCGCGCGGTCTTCAACAACGATGGATTCGTCGAGGTCGAAACGCCCTGTCTGCAGCGGTCGCCTGGGTTGGAGCCGCATATCATGGCGCTCTCCACCGAATTGGCCGAACCCTTCGGAGCCTCGCGTCAACGGCTTTATCTGCATACCTCGCCGGAATTCACCATGAAGAAGCTTCTGGTTGCCGGGATGTCCCGCATCTACCAATTCGCCCATGTCTGGCGCGACGGCGAGCGTTCGCCCACCCATCATCCGGAATTCACCATGCTGGAGTGGTATCGCACGGACGCCGGTTATGAGGCGTTGATGGACGATTGCGCGGCAATTCTGGCCGCCGCCGCCGAGGCTGTTCCGGTGCGCGAACTGCGGCGCGGCGAACGGCGCTGCGATCCCTTCGCCCCGCCGAAGCGGCTGACCGTCGCCCAGGCCTTTTTCGACTATTGTGGGATCGATCTGCTGGCCAGCGTCAGCGATCCTTGGCATCCCGATGCTACCCTTTTGGCAGAAGCGGCCCGTGCGCAAGGGCTTCACGTCGGTGATGGGGACAGTTGGGACGATGTCTTTTTCCGTATCATGATGGAGCGCATCGAGCCCTTTCTGGGGGATGGCGTGCCGCTGATCCTGTGTGACTATCCGGTGTCGATGGCCGCCCTGTCTCGTCCGCGTCCAGACGATCCCCGGGTGGCCGAACGATTCGAGCTTTATGTCTGCGGCGTCGAATTGGCCAACGGCTTCGGCGAATTGACCGACGCCGCCGAGCAGCGCCGTCGTTTCGAAGCGGACATGGATTTGAAAGAGCGGCTTTACGGCCTGCGTTATCCGATCGACGAGGATTTTCTGGCGGCGCTGGCTGTGGGCTTGCCCGATTGCGCTGGTATCGCCCTGGGCGTGGATCGCCTGGTCATGCTGGCGACCGGCGCCCAGACGATTGACGAAGTCCTGTGGGCGCCGGTGGCGGGGTAGTGGCGAGTCATGGCTGTCTACAAACTCATAATATTCGATTTCGATGGCACGCTGGCCGACAGTCTCTCGACGCTCCAGGGGACGCTGAATAAAGCTGCCGCGCGATTTGGTTTCCGTCAACTTACCGATGATGAATTCGTCATGCTGCGCAGTCGGGGAAACCGGGAGTTCATCCGTTATCTCGGTGTACCGATGTGGAAAGTGCCGATGATTGCCGCCAATATGCGCCGGATGGCGTCTGACGATGCAGATTCGCTTTCGCTCTTTCCGGGAGCCGGCGCTGTGCTGCGTCGTCTTCATGATGCGGGGATTGGGCTTGCTGTGGTCAGTTCCAATTCACGAGCGACGATCGTCCGTGTCATGGGGGCAGAGATTGCAGCTTTATTCAGCCATTATGAATGCGGGGTCGGCATCTTCGGCAAAGCGGCGAAATTCCGCAAAGTTCTGCGCCGGATGGATCTGCCGGGTTCGTCGGCAATTGCCATTGGTGACGAGGCTCGCGATATCGATGCTGCGCATGAGGCGGGTATCGACGCGGGCGCGGTGACATGGGGCTTCGCAACGTCGGAACTCTTGCGGTGCCATACGCCCGAAATCTTGTTCAATTCTATGAGCGAAATCGCCGACCGGCTTGTTGAGTAGCGCGTCGAGGCATCCGTCCTTAAATGAGTTTGACTCAACAGTGGTGCGCAGGAACGGCACCGGAGGCATGGAAAGGTTACGTCCCGGCGCACAGCCGGTTGAAACCCTTGACCGCGCTGGCGGCGCCGTCCGGGTGGTTCCAGACGCCGGCCGAAACGGCCAGGAAATCGGCGCCGGCTTCGATCAGGGGGGCGGCGTTGTCCAGTGTGATGCCGCCGATGGCGACGCAAGGGATTTCCATCAGGCCCGACCACCAGGAGAGAATCTCCGGGTCGACATAATGCAGGACGTCTTTGGTGGCGGTCGGATAAAAGGCGCCGAAAGCGACATAGTCGGCCCCCTGTTCGCCGGCGGTCATCGCCAGGTGGCGTGAGTCGTGGCAGGTGACGCCGACGATGGCATTGGGGCCGACCGCCTTGCGGGCCTGGACGTAGGGGCTGTCCTCCTGTCCGATATGGACGCCGTCGCAACCGGTTTCAAACGCCAGATCGGGGCGATCGTTCAAGATGAAGGCGACGCCGCGCCGTTGCGCCTCGGGGCGAAGCACATCAATGACGCGGCAGATCGCGTCGTCGGCGAGATCCTTCAAACGAAGCTGAAGGCTGGCCACATCGCCGGCATCGAGGGCTGCGGTCATGGTTTTTGCGAACGCGGCCAGATCATCGATCTTGGGCGGCGTGATCAGGTAAAGGCGGCAGTCGGTCGGAATTTTGGCTTGTCCCCGGTTATAGAGTTGTCGACGGCCCGTTTCAGGCGTCCCATGCATATGGGGACAATAGCACGATCCATTGGTCAATGAAGTCTTCTCGCTGACATCGGAAAACAGCGGTCCTCTTTGTCTCGGAGATTGAGTAAGCTGTTGGCCTGATCGCTCCGGGGGGAGGTGCTCATGTGTCGCCGGCTGTTTCTGACCTTGTTGACGCTGATGGTGTTGTGGGGAGTAGGGGCGTGCGCAGCCACTCCCGGCGTGACTCCGGAGGGATCGACGTCGTTCGGTGGAATCGGCGCCGTGTTCAACGCCGATGGTGGCGCGCTGAGCATTTCACAACTGATGCCGGGCAGTCCCGCCGCCGAGGCAGGGCTGCAACCGGGTGATGTGTTGACGGCGGTGGAAGGGCGCGACGTGGCCGGTCTTTCTTCCGATCAAATTATTGGAATGATGAGGGGGACCCCCGGCACGTTCGTCCAATTGGCCGTGCGGCGGGCCGATGGCAGCCAGCGCCAATACCGACTTCAACGGGTCTCCTTCACCGTGACGCCGCCGCCCGCCGGGGCCACGTCCGTGTCTCCCGCCGCCAACGTCACGCCGAGTCCCAGACCGGGGACGTCTGCGGCGCCATCACCGGCGGGGTGGGTTGCGTGGAACAACGGAATGGGCTTGAGCCTCAATCTTCCGGCTGGATGGAGGGCCGGTCCCGCGTCTCAGGACGGGTGGGTGCGAGTCCAAGGGACCGGCGGCGAGGTTATCGTTATCGGACCGCTTCTTGTCAAAGGCGCTATCGATCAGCACAGCGCTTCCGCAGTCTTGTCCGGTCTGACTCGCAACGCCGGTGGCGCACAGTCGTGGTCGCCGCCACGGCCGATCGGCGCGCAAGCGGTACAGATGGTGGGAACGGGCAACGGCGTGCTGTCCATTGCCAGCCTGCACTGGGCGCCATCGCAAGCGGGCGCCGCCGCCATGTTCACCACAGTGACCGCGGACGAGAGCCGTCTGGCCGGCGAGGCGGAGCTGTTGAGAACGTTTTTTGCCGGTATCGCCCTGCGGAACGAAAAGGGAGGGCCGGCGGTCGGCGGTGGTGGTGGTGGGGCGAGATTGAATTTCGTTCCCTGGCGCGATCCCAGAGAAGGATCCTTCACCGTCGAGGTGCCTGTCGGTTGGCAGATCCAGGGCGGTGCGGCGCGCTATAGTTCGGTGGCCGTCCGTCCCGGTGTCCTGGCTGTTTCTCCCGATGGGCAGGCCACTGCGATCCTGGGCGATATGGAGGTCGTCCGCCAGATGCGCCAGGTCCCCGGCCAGTTGACCAACATGATGGGACTGCGCGAAGGACAAATGGTGCCCAACAGCAATGGCCCGCCGTTTCCCTTGCAGCGCTATCTTCCCGGCGCCTATGCGGCACAGCAGTATGCGCAATCGCGTATTCCCCAACTGACCGGAGGTCGTTGTCAGCAAGTGGCGATCGATCGATCGCGGGATACGCCGGAGGTGGCTCAGGGGACCAATGCCTTGACGGTCGCCTTCCGCCAGCAAGGCATCAATATGCATGCCGATGCCGGTGTGGTGGAGTTCCATTGCGCCAATGGCTGGACGGGAATGGTCATGGCCCAGACCACGCTTGTCCAAGTTCTCGCGAGCGGACTGAATACCTGGCTTATCGACGAATTGAGCGCCTCCGTCGCCAGTCCGGCGCAGGCGCCCGAGGCTCGCGCCGCGCAAGCGCGGCTCTTGGCCAGCTATCGCCTCGACCCCGATTGGGACGCGCGGCAACAACAACTGACCATGCGGACTTCGCAAATTTCCGCGGAGACTCAGCGCCAGGTCAGCCAGATGATTCACGATTCCTTTCAGAAACAAGTCGCCGCACACGATCGGGCGGCCATGAACGATGCCGAAGCGCGCCGGGGGACGGTCACCGTGCGCGATCCCGATGGCAGCGAGCATACGGTGTGGAACAGCAGTAATTACTATTGGATGACCGGTAACGGCACACGGGTTGGCACCGATGGCCCTTCGCCGCCGACCGGCATCGATATTTCACAAGCGTTGGAGATCGTGCATCACTAATCAGCGTGCCGCCGGCGGGGCAACCGTCGCGTCGGCTTGGCCGCTGGCCGCCAGCGCCTTGGCGACGAAGCCGGACGCTTTCATCTCCTCGATGAAGGCGTCGAGATAGCGCGCTCCGGCGTCGCGGCCTTTCGGCGTGCCCATCGCCTGTTCGATCGCCATGAAGCGGCCGGGGATGACGCGCAGCGCCGGGTTGTCCTTTGCCGCCTCGACCAAAGGCTGTTTGACGCCACCGGCGGCCTCCAGCTTGTCGGTCTGGAAAAGAGTGATCGCGGCCGCCGACGTCGGGGCGCGAACCAGTTGCGCCTTCTTCAGCGCGCGTGTGAGGTAAAGGTCATAGGCGCTGCCCTGGCCGACGGCGATGCGAATGCCGGGTTGGTCGACGTCCTCAATGCTCTGCAATGCGGCGTTGGCGGGGACGAGATAGGTACCCTCGATGACCACATAAGGCGGAGAGAACGCGATCTCGGCGGCGCGGACCGGGTCGATGGCCAGGAAGGCCACGTCCCAGGCTCCCGTCTTCAGGGCCTCGAACACCTTGCCGGCGCCATCGAAGGTCACGAAGTCGAGCGGCACGGCAAGACGCCGCGACAGTTCACGGGCGAGATCGGCCGAAATCCCCTGTGGTTGTCCGCTGACCGGGTCCTTTTGAGCGAGGACGGGGTTACCGAAATTGATGGCGGCGCGCAATCGACCGCTGGGCGCCAGCGATGCGACGATATCACTCGGGACGTCGGCGCCCGCGTTTCCCGGCAGGCAGGACAAGATGGCGGCGAACAGCGCGAGGACTTTGCTCATGATCACAATCCGATGAGGACGACAGGGCGCCATCATCCTGCGGCCAATTGCCGTTTTCGGCAACAATCGCCGCT
Source organism: Telmatospirillum sp. (assembly GCA_035604255.1). Lineage (GTDB taxonomy): Bacteria > Pseudomonadota > Alphaproteobacteria > Rhodospirillales > Magnetospirillaceae > Telmatospirillum. Next base: position 5,901 of record DATNIV010000509.1, read on the forward strand.
CGGGCTTTAGTCTTGTTGTTCCTGGAAGTCGGCTAAATTGTTGATCGCGCTGGCGAGAAGGCGGTGATCGTTGGCGGCGACAACCACGGTGAGGATCGCCGTGGCCTCCGCTCCAACCATTTCGGCGGCTTGTAAGGCGGGAACGAAGCCGTCCGTTTCCAATACGGCGCTTACCTGTCGAAACAGGCGGTGCCGACCGCCGCGCCCTTCCTTGTCGATGCACTCGGCGAGAGCTTCGGCTGGAGGTAGTTTGCGTCTGATTTCGAAGGCCAAAGCCCGGAGGAAGCGCGCCTTGTCTGTCGTGGGGCTCACTTTTGAGGTCTTTCACTCTATTTTATGGGGCGTCTAGGCCCCCAGTCGGCACCAGTCGCCACGGGCGGCGACGATGCGCTGCGCGATTCGCGCAAGGGTGTGGTGTACACACGAATAGGGATGGGCGCAATAAGTCAGCCGCTTCGCCCTCGCGGACGACGAAGGCGAGGGCGAGGAGGGGGGCTCTGGAAGCGGCGCGCAAAAAACCCCCGCAGCTCAAGTTTGCGGGGGCGTAACATCAAAGCTTCGTCAAAGAGTGCCAAAGGACCCGTACGCTGGAGCGAGCGACAGCGGGTCCGTTCGATTTTTTACCACAGACCCGGAACCAAAGTCTTTTGCCAGTCGTAGCTGGGTTCCGAGGTCGGGCTTTCCGAAGCGGTCTTCCGCATGGCGCGACGCGCCAGGAGCCGGCGAACGCTCAGTTTTTCCGAGGAAATAACGGCAACGCGTTTGAAGAGTTCGCTGACACGGCTCGACAAGCTGACGTCGGAGAATTCTTGTTCGAATTGCGTAACGATCGTGTTCACGGCGGTATCCTTTCTGCGCTTCTGTCGCGCTACGGTCATCAAGATAGGCGCCGTGCGCAGTTGAGAACACATCTAATAGTGAAAGTCTAATCTGCGTTTTGCGCATTGCACAATACAACATCATAGCCATGCGTCGGATGCAGGCTTGAAATTTGCGACTATGGACCCATCGGGATTGGTGCCTCAGGCAAAAATCTCAAAATAAATTACTGAAAGCTGCAACTTATTTGTGGATTTGTAGCCGAGAAGCGGGTTTGTTTCAGTAAAATACTCGTCTTTTATTTATGGTTTTTCTTCGTGACTCAAGCTCGCCATGGTGGTTGTGTTGCTATGGCAAGCGATGATCCGACTATCATTTCAGAATTCTGACACAAAAACCACAAAAATGTGGTTTTTTTACAAACTCGCAGAGTGTTCTGATTTTGGAATGGTGGGCGCTACAGGGATTGAACCTGTGACCCCATCCGTGTGAAGGATGTGCTCTCCCGCTGAGCTAAGCGCCCATTCCAATCGAAGGGCCGCTTTATACGGGGCGCTGCGGGCGCTGTCAAGTTTTGCCGAGCGATCGGGGTGGGCTCGCGGTTGGCCAAGGGCTCAGGGTGGTTCAGGAATGGCTTCGCAGGATCATATCGCCGGCCGACAGCAGGATTTCGATCACGATCAGAATGACGATGTACCATTCCACCCGCATGCTGCGTCGGTTCTGCACCAACTCCAACAGCGTCTCGCTGGTCCGGGCGATCAAGTCCAGTTTGCGGTCGAGAACACGGCTGCGTTCCCGCAACTCATATTCGTCCTCAAGGCGCAGATAAATCCGTTCCAGACTGGGGCGGTCCCATAGCACTTCGGGTTTTTCCAAGACTTCGACGCGTCCGACCATGCGTTGCTGGGTCAGTAGAACGCCACCGATCTGTTGAAGCAGTTCCTTTCCCTGGGAGCCGAAGTCGCCTTTTCTCTGCAGCGTCGCGGCCAGGGGATCGATGCGATCGAAGACCAGGGCGACGCGATGTTCGTAATGGTCGAGGACGGCATTTTTCCCCAGGATGTCGGCCAGCAGTTGCAGGCGCTCCGGCGTCGCTTGCGCAAAGACGATGGCGCCGGAATGCTCGACCCGATCTTCGCCTTCGGGATGCAAATGAAGCTTGGTGTCCTCGGCTTCCGGTGGCTCCACCGGTTCGACGACCAGACGCTTCAGCGAGTCGAGAAAACTGACCTCTTCGATCGGATCGAGGTCGAACAAGACCACCACGCCATAGCGAAACAGCACGGCGCGGCCACGAGCGCCGGCTCGGATCGTCAAAGGCGAGGTTGCCAGAACAGGACCTTGTTCGAGATTTTTGGTGTCGATGCGCAGGCCCACCAGCAGGGTGCGAACTGAAATTGCGGACAAAGCGGTGAGGGAGGGGTAATCCGGGGCGTTCACTTTTCGTCTCGAAAGCGGTTGTCTCAGGGACGCCATCCTAGCATCGAACAGACGAAAGGGGCGCATTGTAAGCGTCTCAGCCTGTGAAATGTTGTGCAATAAAGATTGACTTGGCCTTGGCGCCTCATCTGTGGCACCGTCCGGGCAACCCGAAATATAATGGTTCATCTGGCTTTCGCGGAATCTTAATGGCCCAAGAACAAATTACCGTCATCGTGCTTGCCGCTGGTATGGGCACGCGCATGAAGTCCTCCTTGCCAAAGGTGATGCACCGTTTGGCGGATCGTCCGATGGTTAACCACCTGCTTGACACCGTCCAGACTCTATCTCCGGAACGGGTGGTGGTGGTGATCGGTCCCGGTATGGACCGGGTGGCCGATGCCGTGGCGCCGCATCCGACCGTGGTGCAGATCGATCGCTTGGGTACTGGGCACGCGGTGGCGCAGGCCAAAGCGGCCCTGGCCGGTTTGGCCGGTACCGTGCTCGTGCTCTATGGCGATACGCCGCTCATCAGCGCGGAGAGCTTACAGGCCATGCTCGATTGCCGCCGCGGCGCCCCCAATGCGCCAGCGGTCGTCGTGCTGGGTTTCCGACCGCTCGACCCTGGTCAGTACGGTCGTTTGGTGGTCGGCGCCGACGGACTGGAGGCCATCGTCGAATATAAGGACGCGACGGAGGAACAACGCGCCCTGACGTTATGTAATTCCGGTGTCATGGCTGTCGATGGGGCGCGTCTGTTCGATTGGATCGACAAGCTGTCCAACGATAACGCCAAGGGCGAATATTACCTGACCGACATCGTCGCTCTTGCGCGTGCCGATGGATTGACGTGCGGTTTTGTCGAAGGCGCCGAAGAGGAATTCCTGGGCGTCAATTCCCGTGTCGAGTTGGCTGCTGCCGAAGCGATCGTGCAAGGTCGTCTGCGTCGCGCCGCCATGGACAACGGCGCGACCTTGATCGATCCGTCCAGCGTTCATTTCGCGTGGGATACCCGGTTGGGTCAAGATGTCGTCGTCGGCCCGAATGTGGTGTTCGGCCCTGGCGTTGCGATCGGCGATCGCGTGGAGATCCGATCTTTCAGCCATTTGGAACAGGCGAGCGTCGCGGCCGATTCGATCATCGGTCCCTTCGCGCGCCTGCGGCCTGGCGCGCGAATCGGCGCTGCCGCGCATGTCGGCAATTTCGTCGAGATCAAAAATGCCACGGTCGAGGCTGGCGCCAAGGTCAATCATCTGACCTATGTGGGCGATGCGCGCATCGGTGCCGGCGCCAATATCGGGGCGGGCACGATCACCTGCAATTACGACGGCTACACCAAGTCTTTCACCGATGTCGGCGCGGGGGCCTTTATCGGGTCGAACAGTTCTCTGGTGGCGCCGGTTAAGATCGGGGCCGGCGCGGTGATCGGCGCCGGTTCGGTGATCACCCGGGAGGTTGCTTCCGGAGCCCTTGCCGTGGCGCGGGGCTCGCAGATGGAATTGTCCGGCTGGGCCGATCGGTTTCGCGATCGCAAACAAGCGGACGCGAAAGACAAGAAGAAGGAATAGACCAAAGAATGTGCGGTATCGTCGGAATTATCGGCAAATCAAAAGTCGCGCCGCTTCTCGTCGAGGGGTTGCGTCGGTTGGAATATCGCGGCTATGACTCGGCGGGTATCGCCACCTTGGTCAATGGCCATATCGATCGCCGGCGCGCCCAGGGCAAACTGGTCAATCTTGAAAAACTTCTGGTCGAGCATCCGATGGAGGGCACGATCGGTGTCGGTCATACCCGCTGGGCGACGCATGGCGTGCCCAATGAGATCAATGCCCATCCGCATGCGACGAAATATGCCGCCGTCGTTCACAATGGCATCATCGAGAACTATCTCGAACTACGCGCCGAACTGACGGCCGCCGGCCAGGTTTTCGAATCCGAAACCGACACCGAGGCCGTGGTTCAACTGATCAGTTACTATCTGGCGCAGGGCGATAGCCCGGAAGAGGCGACGGTCAAGATGCTGAAGCGGGTGGAAGGCGCCTTCGCCCTTGGCATCATCTTCGCAGGCCGGTCCGATCTGATGATTGCCGCGCGGCGTGGCAGCCCACTGGCCATCGGTTATGGTGATGGCG
>DATNIV010000510.1:0-6201 GCA_035604255.1 Telmatospirillum sp.
CCGCCGCTGAGCCGGCAGATCCAGCTTCTTGAGCATGAGTTGGGTGTCCGCTTGCTGAAACGTTCGAGCCGGTTGGTCGAACTGACACCGGCCGGCAAGGCGTTCTATCTGGAAGCGCGCCGCTTGCTGCACTATGCCGAAAACGCCCGTCTGATCGCGCAAAGGGTTGCCTTGGGCGAATCCGGGTTGGTCACCTTGGGGTTCACGGCAGCCTCCAGTTACGCGTTTCTGCCCAGGTTGGTCGCTCTTGCCAAGGACAAGCTGCCGGAGATCGATCTCGTCTTGCGGGAGATGATTACCCTCGATCAGGTCGAAGCGTTGCACTCGGGGCGGATCGATTTGGGTTTTTTGCGTCCGCCGCTTCATCGCCACGGGATCGCCGGCCGGCGCGTTCTACGCGAGCCGCTGCTGTTGGCTCTGCCGCGTAGCCATCCGCTCGCTCTGCGCGACGAGGTGGGGCTCGCCGATCTCGATCGTCAACCGTTCGTGACCTACTCTCCGGTCGAAGGACGCTACTTCCATAATCTCTTGGCCGGATTGTTTCAAACGGCCGGCGTCGCTCCGGTCTATGTCCAGCATGTTGTGCAGACGCATTCGATTCTGGCGTTGGTCAACGCCGGCATCGGTTTGGCCGTGGTGCCCGAATCGGCCTGCAGCCTGCACCCGGACGGCGTTGTTTTTCGCGCCTTTCCGATCGAGGCCAAGGCCCGCGCCGAGTTGTATCTCGCCTGGCGTGACGACGGCGAGAATCTGGCCGCGATGGCTCTGCGAGACCTGATCTTGCGTGAATTCGGCGAGACCGGCGGGCAATAGATCCGCATCTCCTTCATCGATACCGAATAAGCATCGATCGATGCTCTTTGCGAGCTGGATTCGGATCAGTCGACGATGCACTCTGACGTCTCTGAACTTTTTTTGAAAGAGGAAGACATGAGCAAGGTCGGTTTTATCGGACTAGGCATCATGGGGACGCCGATGGCGGGCCATTTGCAAACGGGCGGTCACCAGTTGTTCGTCCACACCATCGGTCCGCTTCCCGAAGTCCTGGTGAAAGGCGGCGCCACTGTCTGTGCCAGCGGCAAAGAGGTTGCCGAGAAAGCCGATATTGTCATCATCATGGTGCCCGATACGCCGGACGTGGAGAAGGTGCTGTTCGCGCCAGCTGGCGTTGCCGAAGGGCTGTCGGCCGGCAAGCTGGTCATCGACATGAGCTCGATCTCGCCGATCGAGACCAAGGACTTTGCCGAAAAGATCAAGGTGCTGGGCGCGGACTATTTGGACGCTCCGGTTTCCGGCGGCGAGGTCGGTGCCAAGGCGGCATCGTTGACCATCATGGTCGGCGGCAGCCAGGCGGCGTTCGATCGGGCGCAACCTTTGTTCGCGCTGATGGGCAAGAACATCACTTTGGTCGGCGGCAATGGCGATGGGCAGACCTGTAAGGTGGCCAACCAGATCATCGTCGCTTTGACCATCGAGGCGGTCGGCGAGGCCTTGCTGCTGGCCGCCAAGGCCGGTGCCGATCCGGCCAAGGTTCGCCAGGCCCTGATGGGCGGCTTCGCCTCCTCGCGCATCCTGGAAGTGCATGGCGAACGCATGGTGACGCGCAATTTCGAGCCAGGCTTCCGCATCGAGCTGCATCAGAAGGATCTCAATCTGGCGCTCTCCACGGCCCGCAAGATCGGCCTCTCTCTGCCCAACACCGCCACCTGCCAGGAACTGTTCAACAGTTGCGTCGCTCATGGCGGCAAGGCTTGGGACCATTCCGGCATGGTCCGCGCCCTGGAAGATCAGGCCAATTTCGAGATCGGTCAGAAGGCCTGATCACAACGCTTGCTGTGGGAACTGGCCATCGTTCGGAGATGGTGCTGATATCTCCGAACGATGGCTCAATAAAAACGGGGAGGATCCTTGATCATGGCACCGACAGCAGACGATCTTCTGAAACGGATGTTCGAGGCGGCGGTCGCCGCGGCGCAACCGTCGCAGGCTATTCCCGCTCACCTGCCCAAGGCGCCGAAAGGCCGTCTGGTGGTCATCGGCGCCGGCAAAGCGTCGGCGGCGATGGCGCGGGTCGTCGAAGACCATTGGCCGGGCCCGTTGTCCGGATTGGTGGTCACCCGTTATGGTTATGGCGTCCCCTGCCAACGCATTGAAATCGTCGAGGCGGCCCATCCGGTGCCCGATGCCGCCGGTCGGGCGGCGGCCGGGCGGATCTTCGAGCTGGCTTCCAGCCTGACGGCCGATGATCTGGTGCTCTGTTTGATTTCCGGCGGAGGTTCGGCTCTCTTGGCCTTGCCGCATGCCGATCTGACCTTGGAAGACAAGCAGGCGGTGAATCGCGCTTTGCTGACCTCGGGGGCCACCATCACCGAAATGAATTGCGTGCGTCGCCATCTGTCCGCCATCAAGGGCGGACGCTTGGCCGCCGCTTGTTATCCGGCCAAGGTGGTGTCTCTGCTGATTTCGGACGTTCCCGGCGATAGCCCCAACGATATCGCATCCGGCCCGACGGTGGGCGATGCGACCACTTGCGCCGATGCTCTGGCGATTATCCGGCGCTATGGAATCGAGGTGCCGCCGAAGGTTCTGGCGGTTCTGGAAAGTGGCCGTGGCGAGACGGTCAAGCCGGACGATCCCAGACTCCAGTCGATCGAAACCAAAATCATCGCCGCGCCGCAGTTGGCGTTGGAGGCCGCCGCCAAGGTAGCCCGGGACGCCGGACTCGCGACCTACATCCTGGGCGACGCCATCGAAGGGGAGGCCCGCGACGTCGGCAAGGTCATGGCCGGCATCGCCTTGCAGGTGGCCAAGCGTGGACAGCCCTTCGCGGCGCCTTGCGTCTTGTTGTCGGGCGGCGAAGTCACGGTGACCGTCCGTGGCAAGGGACGCGGTGGACCCAATGTTGAATTTCTCTTGTCGTTGGGCATCGCGCTCGACGGATACCCCGGCATCTATGCTCTGGCCGCCGATACCGATGGCGTGGATGGCATGGAAGACGTCGCCGGCGCTCTGCTTCGTCCGGATAGCCTGTCGCGGGCTTGGGCCAAAGGCGTCAAGCCGAAGGACAGTCTTGCCAACAACGACGGGCACGGTTTCTTCGAAGCATTGGGCGATCAACTGATTCCCGGCCCGACCTTGACCAATGTGAACGATTTTCGGGCGATTTTGATCCTTCCTCCGACACTGTGACGGAATAGTCCCATGAACTCCACTTTACCGGTGAACAGCTTTAAACATGCCATCCAGGCCGGGCGCGTACAGATCGGCCTGTGGTCGATCCTGTCGAGCCATGTGACCGTCGAGGTCATCGCGGGGGCCGGTTTCGACTGGCTGGTGCTCGATACCGAACACGCGCCCAACGAAATGCCGATGGTGTTGCAGCAATTGCAGGCGGCAACGGGGGGAACGGCGCATCCGGTGGTGCGCATTCCCTGGAACGACACGGTCGATATCAAGCGTTATCTCGATATCGGTGTGCAGACCCTGTTGATTCCGTCCATCGAGTCGGCGGAGGAGGCGCGCAACGCCGTGGCGGCCACCCGCTATCCGCCGAAAGGCGTGCGCGGCTATTCCGCCGCGCCCCGGGCCGCGTTGTTTGGCCGGGTTAAGGATTATCCCCAACTCTGCGAAAAGGAAATTTGTGTCCTGTTGCAGATCGAGACCCGCAAGGGGATGGAAAATCTTGAGGAAATCGCCGCCGTCGAGGGTGTCGACGGTCTATTCGTCGGCCCCGGCGACCTCTCGGCCGCTCTCGGTCATGTCGGCAATCCGAAACATCCGGAGATGTTGGCGACCATCGATAAGACTCTGGCCCGTATTCAAGCAACGGGAAAACCGGCTGGTATGTTGACCGGCGACGAAAAGCTGGCGCAGCATTACATCGATATCGGTTGCCTGTTCGTCGCGGTCGGTTCCGACCTAGGGCTTCTCGCCCGGGGGTCGGAGCAACTGGCGGCAAAATTCAAGACGGCCGGCTGAGGTCTCCGTATTCGGGAATACGGCCGGCACCGTCATTGCCGGGCTTGATCCACGGCTGTCCGACACGGTTTTTGTCCTCAATATTCGAGGAGGCTTATGCCTGATTGCTCAACCAAAAGTCGTCATGCCCGTGCTTGACACGGGCATCCATGTGCCTGCTTCAAATGATGCTGGCCGATCAACGCAACCATGGATTGCCGGATCAAGTCCGGCAATGACGGTTTTGGTTATGACGTCGACGTGTTATGTGTTTTGACTTGCAATAGATCGCAATTTTACAAAAAAAGTACGGGTTGTGTATTCGGCGAATAAGACGACAAAATACCGGCATCAGACCGGTCAATAATGCGTATGGGAGTGATGCGATGAACGTGCGAGCCAAGATTCTATCTGGCAATCTGGCCATTGCCGCTCTTGCCGTCTGTGTTTCTTCCTTCATCGCCTGGAACGCCATAACCGACTTGCGACAGCAGACGGCTGCTGCTCACGCTCTCCGGTCGTTCGAGCTGTGCCTGCAAATCGGTGGGCTTTTGGCTGTCGAGCGTAACGTCTGGGGCGGGGGGCTGGACAGCGAAACCGCCTTGTCGAGCGCTCAGATGAGCACCGTCGACAAAGCCGTCGCCACGACGGAAAGCACAGTGACGGCGGCGATCGAGGCCGCCCGGAGCGCCGGCCTGCCGACAAACGCTCTGGAAGCCGCCAATGGTGTTTTGAAGAGCACGCGGGATCAGGCTCGGCTCGCAGTGCAAAAGCCCAAGGCGGCGCGGCCCGGCGACGCCGTTGCGGCTTCGGTTGACGGATTTGCCCGCGCTCTTGGCTTTGTCGACAAGGCGGTCGACGAGTCATTTCGCACCACCACCACGATGGGGCCAAATCTGTCGGGATCGGTCAATCTGGCGCGCTTGGCGCAAGAGTCGCGAAACGTGAATGGAAGTCGTTCGGCCATTCTTGGCTTATTCGTCCGTGGCCTCGCCTTTCCGGCGGAACGGGTCAACGCGTCAACCGAGCTTTCCGGAAAAGTTGCCTTACTCTGGCAGTTGCAGGTGCAGGCGGTGAACAATCTTGGCAATCCGGCCAAGCTGGACAAGGCATTGGAGCATGTTCGGACAACCGTGATGAGCGCCGGTGAACAGCGCTATCGGGCGATCCTTGACGCCGCCCGCAACAACCAGCCGACACCCGTGCCCGAAGGCGAATGGCGCACCTGGACGACGCCGATGCTGACCAATGGACTGGTGATGCGCGATGCGGCCATTGAAACCGCCTACGATGTGAACAATGCGGCGCTCAAGGATGCTTGGATCCGTCTGATCGGGTCCCTGTCCACGTTGCTTGCTGTCTGCGTGGTCACGGGGGGCGTGATCGTCGTGTTGTTGCGTCAGGTCATCCAGCGGTTGGGAAAGTTGACCACGGCGGTGGTTCGCTTGGCCGATGACGACCTGGACGTGGACATCGGTCGATCCGATCGCTCCGACGAGGTCGAAGCGATGGCCAAGGCTTTGATCGTCTTGCGAGACAACGCGCGCCAGTCGCGGCGGGTGGCCGAAGATGCCCGGCAGGCCCAGGAACAACGGCTGGTAAGGGCGGAACGCATTGCCAACGAGGTCAAGGCCTTTGAAGCGGAGGCGGGAAAGTCCCTGGATACGGTGACCGGCCATGTCGATGCCATGTGTGTGACGGCGGAGGGCATGACATCACGGGCGTCCGTCACGGTGAATGATGCCAACAGCGTGGCCGAGGCGGCCAATCACGTCGGGACGGAGGTGCAGGCGCTGGCCGGAACGGTGGTCGAATTGTCGGCGTCGATCGGCGAGATCGCCAGTCGTATCGGAGATACGGCGGACCAATCGCGCAATGCGTCGGAAAGCGTCAAACGCGGTTCCGAACAATTTTCCCTCTTGGCGGACTATGCCGCGAAGATCGGCGATGTGGTGGAACTGATCCAGGCGATTGCCGCCCAGACCAACATGCTGGCGCTCAACGCGACCATCGAAGCGGCGCGGGCTGGCGAGGCGGGCCAGGGATTCTCGGTGGTGGCGGGCGAAGTGAAGGCCTTGGCGGTCCGCACCACCCAGGCGACCAAGGAGGTGAGCGATCAAATCGAGGCGATTCGCCGCGCCTCGTCGGACGCGGTGACGTCGATGAGTGAAATCGACAGCAGCATCGCCAGAATCACTGCCTTGGCCGGCGATGTGGCGGCCTCGGTCGAACAGCAGCATGCGG
>DATNIV010000511.1:0-4377 GCA_035604255.1 Telmatospirillum sp.
CGCATCTGGTGCTGACCGACGTCGGTCACGATCACCGCGTCATCGCCCACACAATCCGCCACCGCCTGAATCAGCCCGTAAGGACTGCGCGGATCGCCCAAATCGGGCCGTTGCAAAGGCAACGCTTTGCGCAATCCCTCGACGCGCGACAGCCATTTCCCCCGTCGGCGCGGGGTGATCCGGGGCAAGAGACGATCCATCACCGCGCGCACGTCTCCGCGAACGCCGATATTGGCCGTCCGAATTTTATCCAGTTCGGACGCATCGATATCGATGTGAATGATTCTGGCGTCGGGACAAAATCTCGCCGCATTGCCAATCGCCCGATCGTCGAAGCGAGCCCCGACCACGATCAATAGGTCGGCCTCCCGGAGGATGTGATTGGTGTAACGGGCGGCGTGCATGCCGAGCATGCCGATCGACAGGGGATGGTCGTGGGGCATGGCGCCCAGCGCCATCAAGGTCATGGTGGTCGGCAATCCCAATTGCTCGGCGAAGGTCACGGACGAGAGGGCGGCTCCGGAGGCGATAACGCCCCCCCCCAAATAGAGAACCGGAGACTCCGCTTGCTCGATCATGCGCGCGGCGTCGTCGAGCAAGGCGTCGTCCACCGCACCCACCCCGTCCGGCATGGCAGGATCCGGCAAATGGTCCAGACGCACGCGCTGGGTCTGCACATCTTTCGGGACATCGATCCACACCGGGCCCGGCCGGCCGGACATGGCGATCCGAAAGGCGTTGGTCACCACATCCGGCAACGCATCGGCCTCGCGCACCAAGTAATTATGCTTGGTGATCGGAAGGGACAGGCCGTAGGTGTCGACCTCTTGAAAGGCGTCGGTCCCGATCATCGTCGAGGAAACCTGTCCCGTGATGCACACCAACGGGATCGAATCGAGCTTGGCGTCGGCGATCGCCGTCACCAGATTGGTCGCCCCCGGACCACTGGTGCCGATGCAGACATGAGGGGTTCCACTGACCCGCGCCATGCCTTGGGCAATGAAACCGGCGCCTTGCTCGTGACGCGCCAAGACATGATGGATGCGATTGCTTCCGGCCAAGGCATCGTAGAGTGGCAATGCGGCGCCACCGGGAATTCCAGCAACCGTGCGAATTCCCTGGTTTTCGAGCAACCGGACCAACAGCTGGGCTCCGGACAAATCCATTCCGACTCTCCTTTTCGTTCGAAGGGTCGGCGATTGCTGGCGGAGATGTCCGAAAACAAAAACCCCCGCCGGCAGCGCCGACGGGGGTAAAACGTTTCGTTTCCTTGTTCCCCGCTACGGCGCGACAGTCACCACGCTAAGTACCACCACCACCGCTACGAGAGCGGTCGAGGAAACACTGGAGGGGATCGCGAAAGCAGGCATCAGGGTCATCAAACAATCAAGAATTGATACCAAATCATTCGACCATAGCGCCACCCCGAGTTCAAGGAAGAAAAACACCTTAAATGGCAACCGCTGCACGCGCTCCAGGGTAATCGCTTGAACGCGCGACGGCTGTTTCACGCAACCGATATCTCATCGCGTTAGCGCATTGAGCGCGCCGCAGCGCGTGCCGAAGGCACACAGCGAGGATAGCCAAGGGCGCGGATGCGCCCGCCGGCGCTTGAGGAACTTGATAGAGCCAGGGCAATCGCCAGCAAGCGATTGCCCTGGCACGCGCTTAAGCGAGCCTTGCGTCCCCATCCCCAGCGGTGCGATAACAGCCTCCCGAATGAGAGAGATGCCCATGCTTTCGCAAGATACGCTCCGCGCCGCCATTCCCACCGTTTTGACCGAAGCTCATTTCTCCGAGCTTCCCAATTTCTACCAGGGAAAGGTGCGCGAAAATTACGATCTGCCGGATGGACGGCGGATCTTGATTTCCACCGACCGGCAAAGCGCTTTCGATCAGGTTCTTGCCGCCGTGCCCTTCAAGGGACAGGTGCTCACGCAGACGGCGCGTTTCTGGTTCGACGCGACAAAGGACATCTGCCCGAATCATGTGCTGGATTACCCCGATCCCAATGTGGTGGTCGGCAAACGCCTCGCCATGCTGCCGGTGGAAATGGTGGTCCGCGACTATCTGACGGGATCGACCGACACCTCGGTGTGGACCATGTACAAGTCCGGCCATCGCAGCATGTATGGCGAATCCTTTCCCGATGGCCTGGTCAAGAACGACCGTTTGGTCAAAACCATCCTCACGCCCACCACCAAGGCCGACCAGGGCGGCCACGACGCCCCGATCACACCACAGGACATCGTCGCACGCGGTCTGTTGACCCAGGCGCAATGGGACGAGGTGGCCCGTTTGTCGCTGGCGCTCTTCGCCCGTGGACGCGACATCGCCGCCAAAAACGGCTTGATTCTCGTCGACACCAAATTCGAATTCGGCACCGACGCCGAAGGACGCATCACCCTGGCCGACGAAATTCTGACCCCCGACAGCAGCCGCTATTGGCAGGCGGCCAGCTATGCCCCACGTCATCAGCGGGGTGAAGAGCCAGAAAGCCTGGACAAGGAATTCCTGCGGTTATGGATCGCTGCGCGCTGCGATCCATATCACGACCCCATTCCCGCCATTCCGGACGATACATTGATCGAATTCAGCCAAAAATACATCACGCTTTTCGAAGCGGTGACCGGTCGGGAGTTCGTGGCCCCGGCCCCCGGCGAGTCGGTCAAGGCCCGCATCAGACGCAATCTCGCCGCCTATTTTTGACCGCCGGAACGGGAGACGCGCGCGCCACAACGCGCGGTTCCCGCTTCAGCGTCTTGCTCACGCCCGCCGAATACGCTGAATAAAGGCGGCAACCTCGGTTTCCAGACTGTCCGATTGCTGCGACAGTTCGTTTGTCGCCGCCAACACCTCGGCCGCGCTCGTTCCCGTGTGTTGCGCCGCCCGCGAGACACCGCCGATGTTGGCCGAGACCTGCTGCGTCCCTGCGGACGCCTGTTCGATATTGCGAGCGATTTCGGAGGTTGCTGCGCTTTGTTCCTCGACAGCCGACGCGATCGCCGACGAGATATGACTGATTTCGTCGATGGTTGCGGTGATCTCGCCGATCGCACCGACCGCCTCGCGTGTCACGGTTTGCACGCCGGAGATCTGTTGCGAGATCTCGTCGGTGGCGCGCGCCGTCTGATTGGCCAGGCTCTTCACTTCATTGGCCACCACGGCGAACCCCTTGCCGGCCTCGCCGGCCCGCGCCGCCTCAATAGTGGCGTTAAGCGCCAGGAGATTGGTCTGGCTGGCGATATCATTGATCAATTTGACCACCTCGCCAATCCGGTTGGCCGCCTGGGCGAGACCATTGACGATCCCATTGGTGCGCTCGGCCTGGCTGACGGCATTGGATGACACCGTGGCCGCCTGACCGACCTGGCGGGAGATTTCGCTGATTGACGAACTGAGCTCCTCGGCGGCAGACGCTACGGTCTGAACATTGGTGCTGGCTTCTTCCGACGCCGCTGCCATGACCACCGCCTGCTGGCTGCCGTCCTCGGCCAGATGGGCCAGCGATTTGGCCGTCTTTTGCATCCCGGAAACCGCCCCCGATACGGTTCGCACGACGTCCGAAACACTGGCTTCGAATTGATCGGCCAAACCATTCATCGCTCGCCGCTTGTCCTCCTCGGCCCGCCTGTCCGCATCGGCCCGCTCCGTCTGCAACCTTTCCATTTCGATGGCGTTTGCCTTGAATGTCGCCAAGGCGCGGGCCAGATCGCCGATCTCGTCCTGATCATCCGTATGGGTGATGTCGATCGATTTGTTGCCAGCCGCCAACTGCCCCATGGCCCCGATGATCACGGCAAGAGGCCGGGTGATTCCACGGCTCGTCAGCAGAACGCCGCCGCCGATCAAAACGATCAGGCCGACCGTTATGCTTCCGAAGACCCTCACGTCGCCCCAAAAGGCGGCGTCGATATCGTCAATATAGACGCCGGTCCCCACCATCCACTTCCATGGACCGAAGCCTTCCGCATAGCCGAGCTTCGGCGAAGGGACCTGAACACCGGCCCGAGGGAACCGATAGGAGACGAAGCCGCCCCCCTTTGATGCCGCCGTCACCAGATCCTGAACATAGGACACCCCATCGGCATCCTTGGCGCCAAACCGATTTTGACCTTCGACATCCCGCTGCGGTCCCATCATGCGACAGGTGCCGTCATACTGGTAGACGAAGAGATAATCCTTGTCGCCATAACGAACGTCCCGCAAGGCCGCCATCGCCGCCACCTGCGCCGCATCATCCGTTATCCTTCCGGCCAGGGCCTCCCGATGAAAATGATCGACCACCCCGACGGCGACTTGCACCAGCCGTTGAATCTGCTCTCGCCGGTTTTCGACGAGGGTATTCCGCTGGTGGATGAGGCCGATCGCGCCAAT
>DATNIV010000512.1:0-5577 GCA_035604255.1 Telmatospirillum sp.
GGCCTGCATTCTCGATAGTTTCGGATAGTTATTTTTCGCCCAAGGAGGGCATCATGTTGTTCGAAATAGACACCCCCGCCGTTCTGGTCGATCTCGATATCGCCGAAGCGAATATCGACCGTTTCCAGGCCTATTGCACGGAACACGGCCTGCGCAATCGGCCGCACATCAAGACGCACAAGCTGCCGGTGCTGGCGCGCCGCCAAATCGCCGCGGGGGCGGTGGGCATCACCTGTCAGAAGATTTCCGAGGCCGAGGCGATGATTGCAGGTGGCGGCATCGACGACGTGCTGTTGACCTATAATATCGTCGGTGCCGGCAAACTCGCGCATTTGCGCGCGCTGGCCCAGCGGGTGAGGCTGGCGGTGGTGGCCGACAATCCGGTGGTGGTGGCCGGACTTTCCGAAGCCTTCGCTACGGTCGGGAACCCTCTGTCCGTTCTCGTCGAATGCGATACCGGGGCGCATCGATGCGGCGTGGCGACAGCCGCCGCGGCCTGTGAGTTGGCCATGGCCATCGCCAAGGCGCCGGGTCTTGTCTTCGGTGGTTTGATGACCTATCCGCCGGTCGGCGCGACGGCCGCCGTGCAGGATTTCATGCGTGAGGCCAAGGCGCTGTGCGAACGGGCCGGCCTTGTGGTTCCGGTGATCACCAGTGGCGGCGCCCCGGACATGTGGCGGGCTCATGAAGCTCCGGTGGTCAGCGAATATCGCTCGGGCACCTATGTCTACAACGACCGTTCCCTGGTGACGCGTGGGGTTTGCACCTGGGCCGATTGCGCTTTGAGCGTTCTGGCGACGGTGGTGTCGACGCCGGAACCGGGACGGGCGATTGTCGATGCCGGGACCAAGGTCCTGACCTCCGATCTGCTGGGGTTGTCCGGCTACGGACATGTCCTCGGCCGGCCGGATCTGCGCGTCGATCAGCTTTCCGAGGAACATGGCCGCATCACGTGCGACGGCGTCACCGGCTTGGCCGTGGGACACCGCGTCCGGATCGTGCCCAATCACGCCTGCGTGGTTTCCAATATGGTCGACGCGGTGGTGACGATAAGGGGGGCTAAAATCGAGGGACCGGTGCCGGTTGCGGCGCGTGGCATGGTTCGCTAGCCAGCCGGTTGTTCAATCGGGCCTGACGGCATAGCGGCCCGATCCGAGCAATGCCGTCGCCAGCGCGGCAAACAGATAGACGGCCGTTTTTTCGGCGTCCCAGGCGCCGACGGCGGTAATGCCGAATAAATTGGTGTCGACCAGATAGGTGGCGACGACCATTCCGGAGGCGACGATCAGCGCGGACACCCGCGTCCACAGCCCCAGGACCATGAACAAGGGGGCCGCGACTTCGGTGATCAGATAGCCATAGGCCAGGATGGCGGGCAGTCCGTGGGCGCTCAGCATCTTTTCGATGGGAGCGACACCGTGAAGGATCTTAAATTTTCCGTGCAAGAGCATCATGACGCCGAAGGAGGCCCTCAGCAGGAACTTCGCGACCTCCGGCATGGCGAGTATTTGGTTGATCTTTCTCAGCATCAATGACGCTCCTTGGTTCATGTCAAGCGTGGTGGCCGTGCACCCTAACCCGTTCAAATTGGCCAGGGAAATGAATATATGGCTCTTGCCTCGAAGGGATGCCCGTGTCGAGCACGGGCATGACGATTTTTGATTGAGCCTCAGACATGAAATCTCTTGAGTATTGAGGCCAAAGTCCGCGCCGGACAGATGAGGATCAAGAGTCCGGCAATGACGATGCTTTCTTAATGCTCGGCTCCGCTTTTGAAGTGAAATTGGGCGCCGGAGCGGATGCCGGACGGCCAGCGCGCGGTGACGGCTTTTTGCTTGGTGTAGAATTTCACGCCGTCGGGTCCGTAGATGTGCAGATCGCCGAACAATGATTGCTTCCAGCCGCCGAAGCTGTGATAGGCCACCGGCACCGGGATCGGCACATTGACGCCGACCATGCCGGCCTGTGCGCGGGACACGAAGTCGCGGGCGGCGTCGCCGTCGCGGGTGAAGATGGCGGTGCCATTGCCATATTGGTGATCGTTGACCAGGCCGAGCGCCGTTTCATAGTCGGCGACGCGGACCACGGCGAGCACCGGGCCGAAGATCTCGTCAGTGTAGATGCTCATCGCGGGCGTCACATGGTCGAACAGACAGCCGCCCAGGAAGAAACCCTGCTCATGGCCTTGCATGACCAGATCACGGCCGTCCACCACCAGGGTGGCGCCATCCTTGACGCCGGCCGCGACATAGCCTTTGATTCGCTCCAGGCTGTCCTTGGTGATGAGCGGTCCCATTTCCGCGTCGCCATCGGTGTAAGGGCCGACCTTCAAGTCGCGGACCTTGGGCGCCAGGCGGCGCACCACCTCGTCGCCGGTGTCCTCGCCGACGGCGACGGCCACCGAGACGGCCATGCAGCGTTCGCCCGCCGAACCAAAAGCCGCGCCCATCAGGGCATCGGTCACTTGATCCATATCGGCGTCGGGCAGCACCACCAGATGATTCTTGGCGCCGCACAGCGCTTGGACCCGTTTGCCGTGGGCGGCGCCGGTGGCATAGATCTGGCGGCCGATGGCGGTGGAGCCGACGAAGCTGATGGCCGGCACGCGGGGATCGGTGAGCAGGACGTCGACCGCTTCCTTGTCGCCCATCACCACATTCAGCACGCCGTCGGGCAGGCCGGCTTCCTGCAGCAGTTCCGCCAGCCTGAGGCTGGTCGACGGATCTTTTTCCGAGGGTTTGAGGATGAAGCTGTTGCCACAGGCGATGGCCATCGGGAACATCCAGAGGGGGACCATCGCCGGGAAATTGAACGGCGTGATTCCGGCGCAAACGCCCAGGGGTTGTCGCAGTGAAAAAACATCGACGCCGGTGGCCACCTGTTCGCTGATTTCGCCTTTCAACAGATGCGGAATGCCACAGGCGAATTCCACCACCTCAAGGCCACGGGTGATCGATCCCTTGGCGTCGGGAAGGGTCTTGCCATGTTCCGAAGAGACCAATTGCGCCAGGCGATCCATATCCTTGACGATCAGATCGCGGAAGCGGAACAGCACTTGCGCCCGCTTGGCGGCGGGGACGCTCGCCCAGCCTGGAAAGGCCGCATGCGCATTGGCGATGGCCGCTTCGATCTCCGCCCGGTTTGCCAACGGGACTTTGGCGGTGACCTGGCCGGTGGCCGGATCGGTGACGTGGCTGAACCGTCCGCTGGTTCCGGCAAGCGCCCGCCCGCCGATGCTGTGATGCAGAGTCTTCAAAGCCGGGGTCTCCTCAAACGAGGGTTTTCAGGATGTCGGCCAACTGACCGATCAACGTGTCGATATGATGTTTTTCGATGATCAGCGGCGGTGACAGGGCGATGATGTCGCCGGTGGTGCGGATCAATAGGCCGGCTTCGAAGCATTTGACGAAGGCTTCATAGGCCCGCGCCCCGATGGCGCCGGGACGGGATTGCAATTCGATCCCGGCGACCAGGCCGATGTTGCGGATGTCGATGACATGCGGCAAGCCGCGCAGGCTGTGCACGGCGTCTTCGAAATAGGGCGCCAGTTCGGCGCCGCGGGTCAGCAGGCCCTCTTCGGCATAGACGTCCAATGTGGCGAGCGCGGCGGCGGTGGCCACCGGATGGCCGGAATAGGTATAGCCGTGCAGGAACTCGATGGCGCCGTCCGGACCGGTCATGAAGGCATCATGGACGGCGTCGGTGGCGAAGACCGCGCCCATCGGGATGGTGCCGTTGGTGAGTCCCTTGGCCGTGGTCACCAGATCGGGCTGCACGCCGAAATAATTGACGCCGAAGGGCGTTCCCAACCGGCCGAAGCCGCAAATCACTTCGTCGAAAATCAGCAAAATGCCATATTTGTCGCAAATGGCGCGCAAGCGTTGCAGATAGCCTTGCGGCGGGATGAGAACGCCGGTGGATCCGGCCATCGGTTCGACGATGACCGCTGCGATGGTCGAGGCGTCATGGAGCGTGACGATGCGTTCCAGTTCGTCGGCCAAATGGGCGCCCCACGCCGGCTCCCCTTTTGTGAAAGCGTTGTGATCGAGATTGTGGGTGTGCGGCAGATGGTCGACGCCGGGCAGCAGCGGGCCGAAATGCTTACGATTGTTGGCGATGCCGCCGACCGATAATCCGCCGAAGCCGACGCCGTGATAACCCCTTTCACGGCCGATCAAGCGGGTGCGCGCGCCGTCACCCCTCAGGCGATGATAGGCCAGCGCGATCTTCAACGCCGTATCGACCGACTCCGAACCGGAATTGGTGAAAAAGACATGATTGAGCGGCCCAGGCATCAGCGCCGCCAAGCGGCTCGCCAGTTCGAAGGCTTCGGGATGCCCCATCTGGAAGGTCGGCGCGAAATCCAACTCGGCGACTTTGGTTTGCACCGCCTTGGTGATTTTGTCGCGACAATGACCGGCATTGACGCACCACAGGCCGGCGGTGCCGTCCAGTACCTGATGGCCATCGCTGGCCGTGTAATACATGTCCTTGGCGCTGGCCAGCAGACGAGGATTGGCCTTGAACTGGCGATTGGCTGTGAAGGGCATCCAGAATGCGGCGAGATCGGGGGTGCGGTTTTCCAGCATGGTGAGAGACCTTGAGCGAGGAGCAAGAGCGGTCTTCAGCGTCGACTGTTCGCCGATATTTAACAAGATGCTTTCTTGATGCGCATCAATATGTTGATTTTCCTTATTTTTCGTGAAAAATGTTAAGTATCCTTAACAGTGGAAACGGAGTGGCGTCATGGACGTCGATGTCGGAGCCCGTTTGAAGATGGTGCGTCAGCGTCTGCAAATTTCCCAGCGGGAATTGGCGCGCCGCGCCGGCGTGACCAATGCCAGCATCTCGCTGATCGAATCCAACAAACTCAATCCGTCGGTTGGCGCTTTGAAGCGGGTGCTGGATGGCATCCCCATGGGATTGGCCGAATTCTTCGCCATGGAGGTCGTCGCCCCGCCCAAAGTGTTTTACGCCGCCGAGGATCTGGTCGAGATCGTCAGCGGTGACATTTCTTATCGTCAGGTGGGACGGGATCTGGCCGGCCGAGCGCTGCAGATCATGGTGGAACGCTACGTCGCCGGCGCCGACACCGGTCGCGTTCCGCTCAGCCATGACGGCGAGGAAGGCGGCGTGGTGCTCAAGGGGCGGCTGGAGGTGACGGTGGGCGATCAGTTGCGGATCCTGGGGCCGGGGGAAGCCTATTATTTCCACAGTCACACGCCGCATCGCTTTCGCAATGTCGGTCGAGACGATTGTCGGGTGGTCAGCGCCTGCACGCCTCCAAGTTTTTGAATCAAACTTCGGGACGAGCCGCAATTAGCCTTGTGCCGAGGGGGGGGGATTGCGCATAGTTTTGTGCGTAGCAACATTTTTGGGTCTGTCGGGCCAGGATGTTCGTGCAACCAAGTTCGGCGCCACACCGTTGAGACGAGCAATCGACGATTTAAAAGAATTTAGGGAGACAAGGAATCATGCCAGGTATCGTTATCGCAGAAGCCGTCCGCACGCCTGTCGGGAGTTTCAACGGCGTGCTCAGCCCGCTGTCGGCCCGGGCTTTGGGCGAAATCGTTCTCC
>DATNIV010000513.1:0-7881 GCA_035604255.1 Telmatospirillum sp.
TCGGGAGCCGTTCCGCGGGCACCATCACAGGCCAGCGGTCATCTGTACCGCACCAAAAGGCCGGACACATGACCGCCCCGACTTGACTGCTCTTTCCGTCTCTTTTTCCCTTGCAACGCAGGAGCCGTCCACACATGACGGAATTTCTGTTGCCCACGTTATTATTGCTCGTTTCCTAAAAACATGGGAACCGTTCAAAAACCGGCGCTTTTCTCCGCCAGTTTGCGATCAAGGAAATCAAGACGATCCTGCCCCCAAAACAACTCGCCGTTCAGAACGTAGCTGGGCGCTCCAAAAACGCCTTTGGCCAGAGCGGCACGGGTATTGGCGTCATGCATTTCCCCCAGTTCGACGCTTGAAAAACGCTGGCGCAAATCCTCCGCGTCGATCCCCACTTCAAGCGCCGTTTCGTCAAGCACGCCCCAGTCGGCGATATTCTGATCACGGTTCCAAAGCGCCGCGCCGATGGCCCTGGCCAGCGCCAAAGCGTCAAAGCCGGAGATTTCGGCGGCAATGACCAGATGGGCGGCGGCGCTCTCGTCGGCCGGGAAATGTTTCGGCTCCATAATGATTGGTAAATCGAGATATCGGCTCCACCGTTGCAACTCGACCAGACGATAGGCTTGCCGTTCCGGGGCGCGCTTAGGCAACGGAAGTCCGCCGGTCTCGGCGAAGACGGCGCCCAGTTTCACCGGACGAACGGCGATCTGCGCACCATGTCGCGCGGCAATTTTGCCCAATCGGGCATTGCCCAGATAGCTCCAAGGCGAATTCAGCGAAAAAAAGTACTCGACGACATTCTGCATGGGCGTGGTCCTCGTTTTAACGTCGCCTCACGGCGTCATCCCGGCCAGTTCGGCATAGCCGCCACGGCAATAGACCAGCGGTTTGGCCGTTTCGGAATAGCGCATGCGTTCAACCCGGCCAATAAAGATCCGATGATCGCCACCGTCGCGCACATCGACCAGCGCGCATTCGAAGTTCGCCACGCAGTCGTCGAGAATCGGCACGCCGCTCGACCAATTTTCAAACGCCACGCCTTTCCATTTATCATGTTTCCGGCTGGAAAATTGGACGGACAGAGCGCGCTGATCCTCACTCAAGACGTTGATGGCGAAATGGCCGCACTGGCGATAAGCCTCCAACCCACTATGCCGGTCGTCCAGACAAAAGAGGATCAAGGGCGGGGTCAATGACACGGATGTGAAAGAACTGACCGTCACACCAACCCGCAAACTATCGTTCCCCAGAGTCGTGACGATCGTCACACCGGTTGGGAAACAACCCAAGGCATTGCGAAATGTGCGGGTATCGAAGCTCATAGTGACGCCAGTCCTTGCATGTTGTAGGACAGACCAATACAACAAACCCATTGCCCCTTCAAATTTCCCGAGGGGGTCCGAGGCGAGTCACTTAACTTTTTTTTATAACTAATGTTGTTGACTGGCGACAAGATGCTCGAATTATAGCAACCTTCGTCATCTTAGGAACACGCCGACCCTGGTCGGCGCGACAGAGGTAGCGGATGCTCGTAATCGTTGGTGTAGCAGTCACGATCCTTTCCGTCCTCGGCGGCTATATCGGCAACGGAGGGGAAATCGGGGTTCTCATCCAACCCTTTGAATGGCTTATCATTCTGGGGGCCGCGATCGGCGGATTCATTATCGGCAACCCGAAAGAGGTCGTCTTCGGTTTCGGCAAGGCCATGGGCACCATGGTCAAGGGGTCACGTCTCAACAAGGCGTCCTATCTTGAAACCTTGAGTGTTCTCTACGCCTTGTTCAAACTGGCGAAAACCAAGGGTGATCTGGCCCTGGAAAGCCATGTGGAAAAGCCCGACGACAGTTCGCTGTTCCAAAAATTCCCCAAATTTTCCTCCGACCATCACACGATGGAATTTTTGTGCGATTATTTGCGCCTTCTCACCTTGGGCACCAACAACGCCCATGAGGTGGAATCGATCATCGATGCCGAAATCGAATCGCACCACCATGAAATCTCAACGATCGCCAATGCCATCAACACGATGGCCGACGCCATGCCGGCGCTCGGTATCGTCGCCGCCGTGCTGGGCGTCATTCACACCATGGGCTCGATCACCGAACCGCCCGAGGTGTTGGGACATCTGATCGGCGCGGCTTTGTGCGGCACCTTCATGGGCGTCCTGCTGTCCTACGGTCTTTTCGCCCCCTTCGCCCGTATTCTCGACATCATCTATAAAACCGAGAGCGACTATCTGAATTGCATCAAGAATTGCCTGCTTGCCCATATGATGGGCTATGCGCCGCAGGTCTCGATCGAATTTGGCCGCAAGACCCTGCCGCCGCATATGCGCCCCAGCTTCATGGAGGTTGAGGAAACCGTCACCAACCTGCCTCCGGACTGAGGTCGCTTAAGGCAAGTCATGGCCGAACAACCGATCATCATCAAGCGCATCAAGAAGGGCCACGCCTCTCATCACGGTGGGGCCTGGAAAGTTGCCTATGCCGATTTCGTGACGGCGATGATGGCCTTTTTCCTCCTGTTATGGTTGTTGAACGCGGTCACCGAGGAACAACTCAAGGGCGTCGCCGATTATTTCGCACCAACCTCGGTTTCCAGTTCGAAAAGCGGCGCCGGCGGCATGTTGGGTGGCAAGGTGGTCGGTGAAGGGTCGATGTCCTCGAACGGGACCACGCCCAGTTTCACCTTGTCCCTGCCGCCGCCGACCATCGGCCAAGGCGGTGACGCGCTGTCCGAACCGAAGGAGGGCGCCGAGGAAGGCGCCGGCGAAGGCGAAGGCGGTCCGGCCCCTGGCAAGGCCGACGCGCAGGGCCAAGGGCAAAACAGCAATCAAGCCCAGGCTTTGACCGAAAAACAGATCATCAAGGCCAATGCGCAGCGCGAGCAGCAACAATTCGACCGCGCCCAGGAGGCTTTGCAAAAGGCCATGAACTCCATTCCGGAATTGCGGAAACTGGCCGACAGCTTGATGGTTGACAATACGCCGGAGGGATTGCGCATCCAGATCGTCGACCAGGATGGATTGGCCATGTTCCCGCGCGGTTCACCGGACATGTTCGGGCATACCCGCGCACT
This sequence comes from Telmatospirillum sp., assembly GCA_035604255.1. Taxonomy (GTDB): domain Bacteria; phylum Pseudomonadota; class Alphaproteobacteria; order Rhodospirillales; family Magnetospirillaceae; genus Telmatospirillum. The sequence goes on from DATNIV010000513.1 coordinate 3,079, forward strand.
GCTCGACATGGTCGCCCGCGTGGTCAAGCAATTGCCCGAAAAAATCGCCATCTCCGGCCATACCGATGCCGTGCAGTTTTCCGGCGGGTCCGGCTATTCCAACTGGGAACTCTCGGCGGATCGCGCCTTGGCCACGCGCCGCACGCTTTTGTCGTCCGGCGTGCCGGGCAATCGGGTCGACCGGGTGGTCGGCCGCGCCGACACCGAACCCCTTGTCGCCAACGATCCGGCCAACGCCAGAAACCGTCGCATCACCATCGTTTTGCTGCGCGATACGCAACCGCCTCCGACCGTATCCGTCAGTCCCGAGGCCGCCAAGTCGGGCGTGCTGCCGGATGAATTGCGCAACGGCGTTCTCGCCGCGCCGAGACAGGCGCTCCCCCCTCCGCCAAAGCCGGCAGCGGAGGAAAAGCCCTAGCCGCTGGTGCGTTGACGGTCACCTTGCGAGGACGGCAGAAAATGCAGCGAAAGAATCGCAACTGACGACAGGCTCCAACTACGTCTTTCGCATATCACAAAAAATCACGGCGCACTTGGCGAACGCTTAAGTTTCGTCCAATCTGTAATATCCTCGGTTGATGGGAGGTCGCGAACAGCCGGTTACGCCCCTTCACCAGACCACTCCCAAGGCTCAGCCAGGAGACGAGCCGAACATATGGACCATATTCCACTCAAGCGTCCGCATTTCTTTTTCACGACGGCGCCTCTGCCCTGTCCTTATCTGGAAGGCCGGCTGGAGCGCAAGATCGTCACCGAGCTGTCCGGTCCGGATGCCGAGACGCTGCATGAGGCGTTGTCACGCGCCGGCTTCCGGCGCAGCCATTCGATCGCCTACACGCCCGCCTGCTCGGGCTGCAACGCCTGCATTCCGGTGCGGATCATCGTCGATGAATTTCGCCCAAGGCGAACCATGCGACGCATTATCAAGCAAAACGTCGGTCTGCGGGCACGTCAAACCCCGGCGCGCGCGACCGCCGAACAATATCGGTTGTTTTCACGCTATCAGGAATCCCGTCATGCCGGCGGCGATATGGCTCTGATGGGGTTCTACGACTATCGCTCGATGGTGGAAGACAGCCCCATCGACACCTTCCTGGTGGAGTTTCGGGCTCCGGACAACCAACTCACGGCCGTGGTTCTCACGGATCGCATGAGCGATGGCCTGTCCGCCGTCTACAGCTTTTATGAGCCCGGTGGACCGTGGGCCAGCTTGGGAAGCCACATGATCCTCTGGTTGATCGACGAAGCCCGCCGCCTTGGGTTGCCTTATGTCTATCTGGGCTATTGGATCGCCGAAAGCAGCAAGATGTCCTACAAAGCGCACTTCGCGCCCCTGGACGCCTTCGGCCCCGGCGGCTGGCGGCCACTCAAGCTGGACGCCGAGTAGCCCCAACCACCTTTGCTCAGGTGAATTTGTTGTTGCGCGGGAACCCCGTCGGCGGCATGCGGCCGACGGTGGCGCGTTTGCCAAGCCAGGGCAAGAGATTGGTCTCGCAACGATTCCGTTCGCCCATCTTCCAACACAAACCGTCCGCCAGTACGAACAGCTTGATGTCGGACAAACCGCCATCCCGATATTTTTGCAAAATGACGCCGCGCCCACGGGTCATTTCGGGAACTTCCTCCAGTTTGAATACCAGCAATTTGCGATTCTCGCCGACAACCGCCACCGTATCGCCTTCGACCGGCAGGCAAAAACCGGCTTGCTCGCCGTCACCAAGATTGAGGATCTGTTTGCCGGCGCGGGTTTGCGCTAGGACCTCCTCGGTTTTCACCAGGAACCCGTGACCGCCGGTCGAGGCGACCAGCAACCGGGTTTCAGGCCGATAAGGCAGTACGGAAACGATCTCCGCATCGTTCGGCAAATCGACCATCAGACGCAATGGTTCGCCATGGCCGCGGCCTCGCTGGAATTTGTCGCCACCGATGGTGAAGAACCGTCCGTTGGTGGCGAAAAACAGCAGTTTGTCGGTGGTCTGCGCCTGGATGGTCGCCTTCAACTGATCGCCATCCTTGAACTTGAAGTCGTCAGGACTGTCGGCGTGGCCTTTCACCGCGCGGATCCAGCCCTTTTCCGAAAGAATGACGGTGATGTCCTCGCGCTCGACAAAAGCCTCGATCGGAACCACCACCGCCGAGGGCGTATCGCCCAATTCCGTGCGACGCCGGCCCAACACGTCGTCCTGACCGAAATTCGCCTTCATGCCGGCAACCTCGTCGGCAATCCGAGACCAGCGTTGCGCCTCGTCGGCCAGCAGGCTTTTCAATCCGGCCCGCTCTTTCGACAGCTTGGCGTGTTCGCCCTTGATCTCCATCTCTTCGAGCTTGCGCAACGATCTGAGCCGCATGTTGAGGATCGCCTCGGCCTGCGCCTCGTTCAGGTCGAACGTCGCCATCAGGCAGGGCTTCGGCTCATCTTCCTGACGGATGATGCGAATCACCTCGTCGAGATTGAGATAGGCTTTGAGAAAGCCTTCCAATACCTCAAGCCGTTTCTCGATCTTGCCCAGCCGGAAATTCGACCGACGGACCAGCACCACATGCCGATGGTCGAGAAAGGCCCGCAACACCTCCTTCAAATTCATGACCCGGGGCACCGAATCGGCGTCGAGAACGTTCATATTGAGCGAGGCGCGCACTTCAAGGTCGGTCTGGCGGAACAGTTGTTCCATCAATGTCTCGGCTTCGACCGAGCGATTGCGCGGTTCCAGCACGATGCGCACGACGTCGGTCGACTCATCGCGCACATCGGCCAGCAGGGGGAGCTTTTTCGCTTCCAGAAGTTCGGCGATCTTTTCGATCAGCTTGGATTTCTGGATCTGATAGGGAATTTCGGTGATGACGATCTGGAACAGTCCATGGGACAGTTTCTCGACCGCCCAGCGGGCCCGCAGGCGGAAACTGCCACGTCCCGTGCGATAGGCTTCGAGTATGGCCTCTCGCCCCTCCACCAGGACGCCACCGGTGGGGAAATCCGGCCCGGGCATAAATCCCACCAACGTGTCGACCGCGCAATCGGGATGACGGATCAGGTGGGACAAGGCATCGCAAATTTCCCCGACATTGTGCGGAGGAATGTTGGTCGCCATACCGACGGCGATGCCCGACGATCCATTGGCCAGCAAATTTGGAAAGGCCGCCGGCATCACCACCGGCTCTTCCTCCGTGCCGTCATAGGTCGGCCGGAAATCGACAGAATCCTCATCCAGACCATCCATCATGGCGCTGGCGACTTCGGTCAGACGGGCCTCGGTATATCGCATGGCGGCAGCGTTATCACCGTCGATATTGCCGAAATTGCCCTGCCCCTCGACCAACGGATACCGTACGGCGAAATCCTGCGCCAAGCGCACCATGGCATCATAGACGGCGACATCGCCATGCGGATGATATTTACCGATGACGTCACCCACCACGCGAGCGCATTTCTTGAATCCCCCCGAGGGATCCAGTTTCAACTGCTGCATGGCATAGAGAAGACGGCGATGCACCGGCTTCAAACCGTCGCGCACATCGGGCAGCGAACGGGAAACGATGGTCGACATGGCATAGGCGAGATAGCGCTCGCCCAAAGCTTCGGCGAGCGGCGTGTCTCTGACTTCGCCGGCAGTGGCGGTCTCGGTCATTGCGGTCCCTTGAAAACGGTCGTGAAGCCCCTGATCGACATCACCAATCTTTCCCCCCACAACAGCGCGATGGCGAAAGAAACAGCGGAAATGGCGTGATCATCGACAGAGACATAAACTGCTAATTACCACATCTAGTAGATCATGCCAGGAGCCGATCTACAAGTCGGGATCGCGCCGCAGGCAACGCTTTGCCTTGCGGCGCCAGCACATGGCGATCAAGAAAATAGCCCGTCAAGACCAATCCGTCGACGACGGCCCGCCGATCGCCAACCGACCCGTCGAGAAGGAAACCGGGCAACGCCAAAAGCTTGTCGTGAAAGGGGGCCCCCGCCGCCTGGCTGACGGCCCGCCCGCTCCTGGGCGACACGTAAGTGAGCTCGTCCGTAACGCCGCTGGCCGCACAACAAGACAAATCAAGGCTGTATCCCAGTTCCCCCAGCAAGCCCAATTCCCATAGCGCATAGAGGCTGGGCCACTCCTCGTCGTTCAAGGCCTGAATGACCGCCGCCAACCCCTCGAATGTGGCTTTGTGCGGTTCGCGCTCCGGCAAACAGGATTCCGCCATGGCGCAAGCGGCGGATAGCCCGGCAAGACGCAAGGAGTCATGCAACCAGACACTGCCGAACGCTCCGGCAAGTTCCCACGTGAAGCTGCCCAATTGCTCCGACAACCGGGCTTTCCATGTCACCTGCAATCGATTGCCTGTTTGCATCGCCGCACGCGCCGCCTTTCCCGCGCCGCCGCGGATCAGGCCGGCATGGCGACCATGCTCACGGGTTAAAAGGTGAGCCACCGCCCCCGTCTCACCGTAAGGGCGCAGCGACAAAAGAATTCCCTCGTCGGTCCAGTCCATGGCTCTTTGCGCTGAACACCCTGAGTCAGTGGCGCCGGCCTCCGTGCCGGCGGAAACGAAGCTTCATCGCCTTGCGATGACCGCCGGCACTTAAGGCCGGCGCCACTGAAGGCGACTGTTTCAGGCGTCGAAATCGAGCCCCAATTCGCGGTAATGCTGGCGATCATCGAGCCAATTCTCACGGACTTTCACATGCAGGAAAAGATGCACGCGACGTTCCATGATTTCTTCGAGTTCGACACGAGCTTTCTCGCCGATCGATTTGATTTGCCTGCCTGATTTTCCAAGAACGATCGCCTTCTGGCTGTCCCGTTGCACATA
>DATNIV010000514.1:0-2309 GCA_035604255.1 Telmatospirillum sp.
CGTCGACCCCCAATGTGGTCGCGGCCAGTTCATCCTGTTTCAGATAGCGTTGCGCGCGCCCGAACTCGCATCGATCGAGATTGCGCATCAGCAACAGGACGATGCCGAGCACCACCCAGTCGAGCCAGAACATGGCGCTCTGACTGGCCAGGGGCAGACCGAAGAGCGATGGAAACCCGATACCGGTGATACCGTCCGAACCGCCGGTCATCCCGCCGGGATCGTTCTGCATCGCCAGCACGAAGATGGAATTGAAGCCAATGGTCGCCACCAGCAGATAGTCGCCGCGCAACCGCATCAGGGGCCCGGCAAGCAACGCGCCGGCTGCCGCGGAGAGCAGGACTGCGGCCGGTAAGGTGGCAAAAATCGGCAGGCCGAAGCTGCTATTGAGGATCGCCGTGACATAGGCGCCAATGCCGAAATAAACGGCATGCCCCATATCGAACATGCCACCCCGCCCGAGGATCACGTCCTCGGACAAGGCGCTGACCGCATAGATCGCGAAAATCGCCGCGATCGACACCCAGGAACTGTCGAAAACGGCTGGAATAGCCAGTCCCACTGCCCATAACAGCGGTCCCGACAGCGTCCGAATCCGCCAAACCGACGGCACCGACTGTTTCTCGACAGGCTCCGACATCAGACCTTCCCCGCGTCAGGTTCGCCCATCAGTCCGGTCGGCCGTACCAGAAGGATGGCGATCAAGAGGGCGAAGGTGATGGCGTCCTGCCAGGAACTGGAGATGTAGCCGGCGGCGAAGGCGTTGAACAGGCCCAATAGAACACCCCCCACCATGGCGCCGGGAATGCTGCCGATTCCCCCTAGGATGGCGGCGATGAACGCATAGAGCCCATAGGTCCACCCCATGGTGAAATAGGCTTCCCGGTAATAGATGCCGACGAACAAGCCGCCGATCGCGCCCAAAGCGGGGCCGATCACGAAGACGGTCAGAATGACCTGATTGACTTTGATCCCCATCAGCTTGGCTGTTTCCTGGTCGATGGCGGTGGCGCGGATCGCCGTGCCGAAGCGGGTATGGTGAATGAAGAAATAAAGGGCGGTCATCAACACCACCGAGGCCAGGATGATCATCACCTGCACAAAGGTGATGTTCGCCCCGGCCACCGTCCAAGTGATTGCCGGCAGCAAATCGGCGGGAAAGACGTGAACATCGGGCCCCCAGATCAGCATGATGCTGTTTTCGATCAGGAGCGACGCTCCGAGGGCTGAGACCACGGCGGACAGGCGGTCGGCCTTACGCAACGGCCGGTAGGCCACCAATTCGAGCACCACGCCGGCGATGGCGATCACCACCACCGCCAGCACGAAGGCGCACAACAGAAGCACCGCACCGGAATGCCCGCTGCCGGCCGCCCCGGTGAGCAGCGTCAGTCCGATGAAGGCGCCGAGAATGCAAAGATCGCCATGGGCGAAATTGATCAGACGCATGACGCCGTAGACCATCGTATAGCCCAGTGCGATCAGCGCGTAGATCCCGCCGACGGTCAGGCCGTTGAAGACCTGCTGAATAAACGTCCCCATAACTTTTCCTGCTAGAGTCGGATGCTTTTTATCAAAAAATGAGAGTGATTCGCGATCAAATTGGATCGCTTCATTCGCGTCATTGCCGAGCTTGACCCGGCAATCCATGGATCCTTAGGGCTCAAGCCCGGGGATGACGAAGAAAGAAAGCGACTATCCTTTTACAAGCTCATCGATGGGCGCATCACTTTGCCGGCTCAGGGTAAAGGATCTTGTAGCCGCCATCAGCCTGCACCTCGAAAGCGACGAAGGGGCTGCCGGTCCGCTCGCCATGCTCGTTCCAGGCAAAGGTGCCGGTAAGCCCCTGGAAGTCCTTCACATGGTGCAGAAAATCCTCGAGCGCCGCCGGCTCGGTCCCTTTGGTGCTCTCGATGGCCTGCAGAATGGCGCGCAGACCATCGGCATTGGTCAAGGTGAACACCGACGGCGGCAAAGCGCCGTATTTCGTCTTGTAATCGGCGACGAATTGTTTGGCGGCCGGATAAGGCAGGTCCTGCGGCGCCGGCACATTGACGATGACGGACCCCAAGGCGGCGGCGCCGGCGATCTTGGCGAAGGCGACGTTCTGATTGGCATCGCCGCCGACGAAAACCGCGTCCATTCCCAACTGCTGCATCTGCGCCCGTACCAGGCCGCCGTCGGAAAAGTAGCCGGAATAATAGAGCACGTCGGGGTTCAATGATTTCAGTTGGGTCAGCACCGGCGTGAAATTCTGCGAATCGGCATTGACGAAGGCCTTGTCGGCGACAGTGCCGTGGACGGCGTCG
>DATNIV010000515.1:0-3525 GCA_035604255.1 Telmatospirillum sp.
CATGCCATAGATCGCCGCCACAGCCTGGATCATCAGGGCAATTGTGGCCATCACGCTCAAGCTGTCGAGGAACGGCAAGGGAATCAGGCCGCCGACGGCGGCGTAAGTCGTATAGCGTTCAACCACTTCGCGGGCCCGCGATCGGCGCAAGGCGATCGCCATGTCGGTTGCTGGCGCAGGGTTCGTCGATGTGGGGGCGGATGTAGGCTGGGCGGAGGGCGGTTCGACCATCGCGTGGTGGCGGATTTCCTCCAGCGTTGCCACGGTCGCTTTGGGCAGTTTCTTACTCATGTCAACTCCTCGGCGGAACCTCGTTTTTTTCCCTCTGCCTTAGCGGGCTTTTTATGAGGCTCGTGTTCTGACGCAAACAGACTCTTCTGTTTGCGTCAGAACACGAGCAAGGCTTCGATTTCGCCGGCCAGCGCTTTGATTTCGCGCGCAGCGGCGCCCCTGGGCTCGGTCATTGATGGCGTCGCACCGAAGAGCGCCGCTTCGCAATAAGCGATTCGGTTGACGAACTCGCTGTCGAAAAGGGGGAACCCCGCCTCGACGAGCTCCGCACGAATGTGGCGGGCGATCACGCTGTCATGGGTGGTCTGGGTCAGGACGCAACGGAAGCGGATCGAGGTGGCGTCACCCTCGGCGAACAAGGTCCGCGCGGTATCGATCATGACATCGACATCGAGCGGCGACGCCTTGACCGGCACCACCACAAGATCGGCTGCCGCCAGGGCGGCCAGTGTCGACGGCGCTCGGAATCCGGCGGTGTCGATGATGACGGGCGTATGGCTTCTGGCCAAAGTCCGGGCGGTTTCAATGACATCGTCGCCACAGTTTTCAACCACCGGTACGTCGGCCAAGGCGCGCGGACGAGTGGCGAGCCGCGCAAGCGAGCGCTGCGGGTCGGCGTCGACCAGCACGGGATTGCGGCCGGAAAGGCGCCAATAGACGGCGAGACAGCTGGCAAGCGTGCTTTTTCCGCTGCCCCCCTTCAATGTCGCCACCGCGAGGATGGCATTCTTCGCCTTAACCTGCATTTCTTCTCTCTTAGGGCGTGTCGGCAGTTACGGTTTTTTCGCTACTTTTTTGTCATTCCCGCGTAGGCGGGGATCCACGTCGCAACAAAGGCTATCTCTGATTGTAGGCATCTCGCATGACCTAAGAAAAAGCAGTTCACCACGAAGACACGAAGAGCACGAAGATTTACCCCTCTGAAAAAACGTGACGTCACTCACCGTCAGGGCACCCCTTTGGATGGCGCCAACTTATTGTTTTTCCTTCCTGAACTTCGTGTCTTCGTGGTGAAACGACCAAATTTAGGATGAACCACCATGGATCCCCGCCTGCGCGGGGATGACGACAATATGAGCCGGTACTCCACAGACAACTGACGACAGACCCTAACGTTATAAATGACGCCTGCGCCTCCGGCGGGCTCAAGTCCTTGAGTGGCGAGTGTTGACGGTAAACTGTAGCATCAGGTCGGGGGAAGGGCGGCAAACCAAATGCGGGGATAGGCCTTTCCCGGTGACAATGCCCACCCGATCTCAGCTCTTTTGAAAGCCGTTTCCTGTGCGGGCAGATCCTCGATGGCGATCCAGCGGCCGATCCGAGGGGGGGGCGTCGGCTGACGATCGAGATCGCGGCGCAGACTGTAACGCAAGGCGCCATATTTTGGGAGGACGGCGCGGATCGTCAGCCCTTCGGCTAAGGCATTGCTCAGGCTGGGCAGATTGCCCGGGGCGACGGTCGTCAGGGCGATCGGGCGGCCGGCGGCAAACGCCCAGCGCAGCCGACAGCCGATCAAAAGCCGTTGCAAGCCGTTGCCTCGCCATTCCGGCGCGACGCAACTGCCGTCGATATGGGCGACTTTTGCCTTTTCGGCGGGTGATAGGGCGAGGTCGTCGCCAAAGTTGGGATCAATGGGTCCCGGCAGGCCGAGGACTCCATAGGCGATCAGCCGGTCTTCGACGAACAATCCGAGGATGCGGCCGCAGCGGTCGATATGGCTGCCGAAAAAGGTATCGCTTTCGAAGCACAGAAGATCGGGGGAAACCGCCTGACGAACGGCGTGATGCAAGGTGATCACCGCGTCGAGATCATCGACGCTCAGCGGTCGGCCGACAAAAGTCGCCGTCCCGCCGGTGCTGTGGCGCAAAATTCCTCCCGGAATGTCCGGTGTCATCTTATCACCTCGGCATAGTCGAGAAGTGGCAAAGGCGGATAGAGTTTCAGTTTGAGAGCCACCGGCAGGCGGATGATGTAAGAGAAATGCTTCAAGGTCTCGATCGGCACCACGGAGGGCGAATCGCCATCGACCAGGATCCGCTTGGCCTTGGTCGCGGCCAGACGCCCCACCGCTTCATAACGACTGACCAGACCGATCATCGCCTGGCCATCCCTTATTTCGAGTTCGGTCGCGGTGAAGCAGGGAATGCCGGCGCGGATGCCCGAGTCCGCCAGAATGGTCCGATTGGCGCCGATAAAATTGTCGGGACCGATATAGAGCATTTGCGCGCCGCGTCGCGCGAGATCGGCGACTAGTCGAGGGATGGCGGCCGGGTCGGGGGCGCCGTCCGCGGTCATGGGGACCGGCGCCTCCAGCAGTTCGAACGCCATCGGTGCCGCGGATGCCCTGAGCTGCTCGACATTGACGACCGAGTTCTCTTCGCTCGGATTGTAGACGATCCCCAGCCGCTGAAGCTTGAAGTAAGCCCGCATGGCGTTGATTTGCGCCGAAAGCGGCGCGATGTGCGAAACGCCCGTGACGTTTGGGCGGGGAGGCGCGCCCGGCGGCGGTTGCAGGCCCGATCCTTGCGGCGACCCGACCGGGGCGAAGACAACGGGGATATCGACGATATGGCGCGATGGATCGACGGCGTTCCACGATCCGACGGTTTGCAGGGTGATGCCGGTTCCCCAGGTATAAACGAGGTCCGGACGCGTCCGCTTTATTTCGGCAAGAATCGAGGGCAGGCGAGCGAAATCCTGGGCCAGGTCATGGACCTCGTAATCGACGGCGAGTCCAAGTTCGGCAAGTTGTTGGCGAAACCCCCATTCGATTGCGGTCTCGCCGCGCCAAAGGATCATGGCGATACGAAACCGGCGGCTTGTCATCGCGACGGCGGCATGCGGCAAGAGAGCGGTGGCCGTGCATCCGGCCAGCGTCCGCAGGAGACGGCGCCGGTTCATGCATCCTCTCCGGCCGTGGCTTTGCGCCGTCGTGATGGGAGAAGGACCACCAGCACATAGAGGAACGCGCTCGCCAGGCAGTAGAGACCGAGCATGCCGGTCGCGTTCGTGGTTCCGAACCTGGCGGCGAGAGGGGCTGCGATCATCGGGCCCATGCCGCCGCCGAACCGTTCGATGAACCGCAGGACCGTCAATTCCGGTGCCTGGCCCTGGCTGACCTCTTTTTCCGTGGCCAAATCGACAATGAGGGAGACCTGGGCGGGAATCGACATCGATTGCCCGATTCCCAGCGCGGCGACGGTTGAAACGGCGACCCAGAAGGCCGCCTCCATC
>DATNIV010000516.1:0-10069 GCA_035604255.1 Telmatospirillum sp.
GAGCCATAGGCAACGCCGGTTCGCCCATGGACGAGCACCGGTTCGCCGAACAGGCCGGCATCGCGCAACGCCAGTTCCGTGACATAAACGGCCATCTGCGAGACGCGCCCCATGGTCCGGGTCTTCTTGCGCGGATAACGCTCGGCAATCGAAAAATCCAGAACGGGAGCGGCCAGCCGCGTGTTGATCTCGGTAAAGCGCGCCCAGTCCTCCATGAAGCGAATGCCGGTACGCCCCTGGCTGAAGGCCCCCTTGATGGTCGGCCAATCCTCGCCCAGAGAGGTGAGACCGGCCATTCCGGTGACGACGACGCGACGCATCACATCATTCCCCCGTTCACCGAAATCACCTGACGAGTCACATAGCCCGCGTCGTCCGAACAGAGGAAGGCCACGGCCGCGGCCACGTCCTCGGGACGGCCGACACGGCGCAACGGCACAAGCTTGACGATCTCGTCTCTCGGCAATCCCGCCGTCATCTGGGTCTCGATGATGCCGGGCGCCACGCAATTAACGGTGATGGCGCGCTTGGCCAATTCGATGGCCAACGATTTGGTGGCGCCGATAATGCCGGCCTTCGAAGCGCTGTAATTGACTTGTCCCCGGTTGCCGACCAACCCCGACACCGAGGACAGGGTGACGATGCGCCCGCCCTTCCGCGCCGAGACCATGGGCATGACGACGGGACGCAAGACATTATAAAAACCGTCCAGATTGGTCCCCAACACGCGATCCCAATCCTCGTCCTCCATGGCCGGAAAGGCGACGTCGCGGGCAATGCCGGCACTCAACACCACACCATAGAGAGCGCCATATTCCGCCAGATCGGCCTCCAGAACGGCGCGACAAGCCGCACGATCGGCAATATCGAAGGTCAATATCCGGCCGGTCCCGCCGGCGGTGCGGATCTCGTCCAAGGCGGTCTCGGCCCCCGTCCGGTCGGAACCATAATGAAGCGCGATGCGAAACCCATCGCGCGCCAGTCGAACGGCGATGGCGCGACCTATGCCCTTGCTGGCGCCGGTAACCAGAATCGTTCTGTCCAAAACTCTCACCCCACGGATTGATCGGAAAGGAACGATGCCTCGTCCTTTGGCTGGTAAAGCGTCAACTGGGCGGTCGCCGCGCAGACGTCGTCAAGGTCGATAAGGCAGTCGAAGACCGCCATCCCGTCTTCACGGAAAAACAATTTGGCGAAGATCACCGGGCTGTCGCCTTCGGCAAACCACGACCGGAGGGATTGATACCGGCGCGTGCCCAGCAAGAACCCCAGACGCACCGGCTGCCCGGCGGCCTTCGCCTCCAGTCCGGCAAAGAGACCGCAGGTCTGCGCCATCCATTCGATGCCGATATGGGCGGGAACGCCCCGCCCCGGCTCGAAAAAGAGCGTTTCGGGACGAACCGTCAAAGAGGCCGTCACCGTCGTCGCCGTCCAGTCCCGCAGCGTGTCCAGCAGCACCATGGGAGGGACGTGCGGCAAAAGATCCCGAGGAGAATAGAGGGGAGGCGTCATTCCGTCCGCCCCAACACCAGGGAGACATTGCTGCCGCCGAATCCGAACGAATTGCTGAGCATCGCCAGTCCGTCACGGTCGCCCAAGGGCGTCCCCGCGGCAACCAGATTGAGCCGCGGCAGGGCCGGATCGAAACAGCCATCCCAGAGATGCGGCGGCAGAAAACCGGGATTGGTCTCAGGGTTGAGGGTCAGCCACAAAAAGGCCGCCTCCACCCCTCCCGTCGCCCCCAACATATGCCCGGACAGACCCTTGGTCGAACTACAGGGCGTGGCCTCGGAAAACACGGCCGCCATGGCGCGGCTTTCCATCGCGTCATTGAGCGGTGTCGCCGTGCCATGCAGATTGACATAGGCGATATCCGCCGGGATCAGCCCGGCATCGTTCAAGGCCTGAACCATGGCGGCTCTGGCGCCATCGCCCGAGGGATCGGGAGCGGTGGCATGATGGGCATCCGATGTTTCTCCAACGCCCAGGAGTTCCACGGGCGACGGTTCGGCCGACAGCAGAAAGGCGGCAGCCCCCTCGCCGATGGTGATTCCGTCGCGGTTGGCGCTAAAGGGATTGCACCGACTTTTGGACAGGGCCTCCAGCGCGCCGAAGCCGTTCAAGGTCATCCGGCAGAGGGTATCGGCACCGCCCACGACGACGGCGTCCGCCAATCCAGCCCGGATCAGCCGGCGCGCCGAGGCGAACACCTTGGCACTCGACGAACAGGCGGTCGCCACCGTATAGGCGGGTCCACCGAGGCCCAGGACACGGGCGACGAATTCGGCCAGGGTCCCCGGCTCCTGTTGCCGATAATGATAGCCGGCCGGCCAAAAACCGTCGCGACGGTGGGCCGCCAGGGCCGCCTCCCCCTCGGCGATACCCGAGGTACTGCTCCCCATCACCACCGCCACGCGATCGGAGCCGTGCCGCGCCACGGAAGCGGCCACCGCCGGAGCGATTTCGGCCAGGGCGGCCAGCATGACCCGGTTGTTCCGGCAATCGAAAGCCGCGGCGCTGGGGGGCGGGGCGGGAAAATCACCCTCCACGGCTCCGACGAGAATGGACCTGCCATTGATCAGCTTGTCATCCGGTCGCAAGGTATCGGTACGCCCGGCGAATAGAGCCTTGGCAACCGCGGCCTTTCCCCGGCCGAGCGCGCAGACGACGCCACAGTCTTGCAGAAACAGTCTCACGGCCGCACCTCGGACGATTGAATGTCCAGTTCGTACCCCCAAGCCAGGTTGCGATAGGACAACCGACCTGACCAGAGATTCGCTCCGTCGGCCGGTCGGTAATCGGCCCGCATCACTTCCCTGCCGCCGACCCAGATCTGACGGCTATGCGGCCCACTGACCAGGACTCCCCCTGACGCCGCCACGGTCCGGCGCACGATCTCTTCGGGCCAGTAAAGCAAGACAATATCGGCCAGCATGTTTTCCGCGCGCAGAGTGGAGGGCAACCATGGCGCCGCCACAGAGTCGACGCCTGTCGACGTCCAGGTGATTCGCAGCAGCTCGCGGCCCATTGGATCAATCCCGACCATCAAGAAACGGTCGGCGGTGGCACTCAGCCGAGCCTCGAAGGTGAAGGCCTGCTCGCCATAGCGCGCGGTCAGCAATTGGCTTGCCTCGACGTCGCGTCCCAGTTCGCCGGGTTGCGGCAATGTCACCATCAGGTCAGGCGCGATCCGAACCGGTGCGGCGAGCCTTTCGTCCGGCCCGCCGCTGCACGCGGCCAAAGCCAACGTGAGCACAGCGAGAACGGCGGCGCGGATGACCACGAGGGACCTCTTCGGAGCTAAAAAATGCAGGCGGACAATACACGAAATCAAGGGACATAAAAGTATCGACGATGATCTCTCCACCGGTTCGCATTATGGAGAATATCGAATCCCTTTCCCACGAGGGGAGAGGGAGACAAACACAGAGATCCACCGCAACGACAACAAGTGGATTCACCTGCTTGAAGAAGGCATTGACAAGCATCTGATACAGTTGACCGTTCAGTAACGGTGTCCGTCCGATCTCACGCCCAAAAATCAAAAAAATTGTACCATTGCCGCGGCGCCATCAAACAATAGGTCTCAAGAATGGCAGCATAACGCGCACATAAATCTTCAAGATAAAGATCCCGCCCGCGACGCGGCAATGGAATGGCGTCCTCGGAAAACGTCTCGAAATAGACGGTATATCCGTCTCCTTCACGCAAACAGAACATCACCTGAATGGGACAGCCCATCAAAGACGCCAAAATGTAGGGGCCTTGGGAAAAGGGCGCCAATCGCCCTAGAAAGGGCACTCGGCTGACGCGGCTCTTGTTGAGAACGGGGGTGCGATCACCGGCGATGGCGATCCATTCCCCGCGCTCGACCCGTTCCTTCAGATCGATGGCTGTTGCCGGCCCGATGTCCGTAACCTGAATGGTCTCGGCCCCGACCTCCGGACAAACAGCGTTCAGGATGCGATTGTATTGAACGGCGTGATGGCTGTGCAAAAGCACATTGACCCGGCGTCCGAACAATTTGGCCAAATGGGCCCGGCACAGTTCGGCGTTGCCCAAATGAGAAACGATGAGCAACCCGCCTCTGCCCTCGGTGGCCAGCCGCCGCATGGTTTCGTCGCCCACCACGCGGATGGCGCCGGTGCGCTCCGGACAAACCCAGGCAATGAAGGTGTCGAGCGCTTTTTCGGCAAAGGACATGAAATGAGCGAGACCCTCTTGCCATCCGGGTGGCGGCAATCCTTGGCGGACGTGGACTTCGCCTAGAAAGGCCAGGCAATGCCGCCGCCGCGCTTTGTCCGACAGATAAAAATAAGGAACGATCAGCCACAACAGCACCAGGCAGCCACGCCGCCCGGCCACGCCATAAAGACCGCGGATCAGGCGCAGGCCGAACAAGGTCCCACGCTCGGCCAGCCTTGCCCAATGACCGTCCTCGTCGGCGCCCGCGTCGATCGTCCGGGCCATCGGCGCCAGGAGGAAGGCCAACAGGATGCCGATACTCATGGTCGAGCCGAAGGCATGCACGGCAGCGACATGGCTCAACGCCAACAAACCAAAAGACATCAAAGCCGTGCAGGCGGCCATGGCGATCGCCACCATGGTCACCGGCCGACGCTCC
The DNA here is from genome assembly GCA_035604255.1 of Telmatospirillum sp. Classification (GTDB taxonomy): domain Bacteria; phylum Pseudomonadota; class Alphaproteobacteria; order Rhodospirillales; family Magnetospirillaceae; genus Telmatospirillum. Next base: position 4,625 of record DATNIV010000516.1, read on the forward strand.
CCGGAGGTCTCGGCGCAAAAGACGGCGTAATCCACTCCAACCGACAGCACCAGAACCAACGCCATGGCGTCGAAAAAGGTGAAGGCGCCGCCACCGAGCGCGCGCAGGGCCGGCGTCAAGGCCACCGCCAGCAACGGCGGCGCCAGCAACCGCAGGCCACGAATGAGCCCATGCCGCCAGATCAGAAGCGGCGCCATGAGAACCGCGGACAGGACGATCAACAGAATGGCGCGATTGCGGTACTTCCCCAACAAAGTGGTGAAGCTTGCCGTCGGATCGACGAAACGCACGTCACGCATTCCCGCGCCCGCCTGGGCGACACGCTCCAACTGGGTGACGCCTTCCAAGGTCACGACATGGGTGGTGGTGCCGTCCGGCCGTCCCAAATCCAACGAAGACAGGACCCCCAGCGGCCCGCCCGGCGACAACGCTTGCCCCGGCGTCAGCACCTGTTGATCGTCGTCCGCCTGGTCCGCCGCCCCCGGGGTCGGATCAAGATGGAGTTGCGCCAGTTGCCGCTCCAGCAGGGGAGTCTCGAGGACGTGACGCACCAACTGCCGGTTCTCGCGCTGGCGAGCAGCGGACGGAACATAGCGGGCCAGCGCCTGGAAATTGCGTAACGCGCCTTCGGCGACCAAGGGTCGCAAAGCGTCGATCAGCGCCTCCTCGTCCCGCAGCGCCGCCTCCTCGTCAGCGGCTTGAATCAAGAAAAACTGTCCGCCGGCAGCATCGCCGATCAGGCGCAGAATCCGCTCCTGCTGAGCCAGCAGATCGCCCGACAACGCTTGCATATGCCTGACATCGTCATCGGCATGCAGACGGAACAGCCCTGCCAAAGCGGCAAGGGTCAGAAGAGCAAAGGCCAGCCGCCGCGGGCGACGATAGCCAGGCGTCTCCCATACCGCCAGGACTCCCGCGCCGATCGCCAGCAACCGCCGCCCATGACGGGGCGGGACACTGCGATCGAGAAGCGGAAGCCAGAGAACGACCGTCATCCAGGCCGCCACCAACCCCACCGCCGAAAAGACCGCGATCTGGTGCAAGCCGGGGAAAGGCGCGAGAAACAAGGTCAGATAACCGATGACGGTGGTCGCGGTGCCCAGAGTGACGCCCATCGCCACCCGCCGCAGTCGCATGCGGGGTGGCGCCGCTGGAGCGAAAATCTCGGTGCAATATTGCAAGCTATAGTCCACCGCCACGCCGATCAGACTGACGCCAAACAGCAAGGCTCCGACATGAAGATCGCCGAACAGCCACAAACTGGCCGACAGCGCCGTCATCACCCCCACACCGATCACCAGCAGACTCAACCACAACGGGGACAGCGCCCGAAAGGCCAAAGCCACCAGAACGATGGTTCCGAGCGTGGACAGCATGCCGATCAGCGAGGTTTCACTCATCGCCTGATCGGCTCCGGCCTTGGCATAGAACACCGCGCCCAAGCGCAACAACGTCACCCCCGGATGCGCCGCCTGCAAAGCCACCGGATCGAGAATCGCCGCCATTCGCCGCTGAACATCGAGAGCAAAAGGTTCGCCGTTCAGCCGTCCCGCCACCAGAACCCAGGTCATTCCATCCTGCTTGAGCGACATCATGCCGTCGTCGAGACTGAGCCGAGACATCGGCAACGGCAGTCCCGTAAAAAAGGACGTCATCAGCAGGAAGGGATCCTGGCGCAGCAACCGGGCATCGGCCATGCCGATGAATCCGTAGACCTGGGACAACGCGCGATCGGCGATCTCCTGCGCCTTGCCCTCCAACAAACGCTGGCGATCCCCTTCGGCCAACAACCCGCGCCGGTAGGGAAAATACAAGCGCCCCAGTTGCTGCAGGCGATCCTTGTCCAACCCACTGGTGCTCGCACTCAGCAACGCCTCGCCGTCCAGCCGACGGGACAGATCGGCCGCGGCGGCTCGCGCCTGGGCGCGATCGGCCGCACCGAACAGCAAGACGACATGTTGCGACAGGGCGCGCGTCACCGTGTCATTGGCCCGCTGCAACGCCGGATCCTGATCCTCACGCGGCAACAACGCCGTCAGATCGGTCCGAAAATGAATCCCCTCGACAGCCCGCCAGGCAAGATAGCCGCCGGCCACCGCCACCGCGACCAGCCACAGGAGCGCAAGAAACTGGGATCGGGACGGCAGTGCCGCAAAGGCTGAATATCCCGTCATCGGGCACGGTCGAAGGCGGCCGCTTCGTCGGCCGAAAGGGGCGTGGCCGACAAACTCTGATCGAGAAACCGCAACTGGTCGAAATCGCCGCCATCGGCCTTGAGCAAAATCACCTCGTCCAGGAACCGACCTCCTTTGGCGGTGATGGAGCGGAACGGCATGGTGATTTGATCGGGCGTCTGCCGTGGACTCAACTCCATCTGCCAATGCCCGGCGTCGCCCGATCGGGTCGCGGCGAAATCCGTCTCGATCGCCCGCCAATCCCCCCCCAGGACGCCGCCCAGCATATCGTAGAGACGCGACAGAAAGGGCAGACGAGCGGAGGGAAGACGCATGGTTTCCGCCCCCCCCACCGCCTGAACCAATCCCTGCGCGGTGATGATCGTGGTGACGGCAAATGGCGTTTCCGCCAGCCAGATCAATCCGCGACCCGGAACCAGGACAAAATGCCCTTCGGTCCGCAGCGGCGCATTGAACCCTTTGAGATGCCGTTCCTGGACGAACCGCCCCCGCAGCACCTGCCCAGCCTCCAGGGTCTGGCTGGGGCCGGCGCACCACGCGGACAACGGCAGCAGAACCATCAAAACGACGGCAAGCAAACGGCGCATCACGACATCGCCTTTATCTTTTCAAGAAGAATGGCGGGACTTTCCAACAGCATTTCGCCGCTGTCCGCCTTGACCGCCACCTGAATGGTATGCGCCTTGGTCAGGACCTGACCGGCGGCATCGCTTATCCGGTAATCGATCTTCAGGCGGTTCTCGAATTCGGCCAAGGTCGCGGTAACGACGATCTGATCACCGAACCTGATCGGCCGGACATATTTGATGCGCATATCGACGATAGGCCAGACGTAGCCGCTGGCCTGCATCTCCGGATAATTGTAAGCGATCCGGTCCAGCAAGGCGCAGCGCGCCTGCTCCAGAAAACGCGCGTAATTGCCGTGCCAAACCACCTGCATGGGGTCGAGGTCGTAGAACTGGGCCTGAATCACCACTTCGGCTGAGATCATGGTCGCTCTTCGCAAGGTTGGGGCCGGTGGGCCAGGATGAAGTGCAGTCGAACCAGCATGGTCAGCACCAGCCGGCTATGCATCACGCTGATGTGCCAATTGTCGCGCAGCACATCGAAGTTCGACAGATTGCCGGGCGGATAGATCACGCGCACCGGCAATCCGCAAACCGGCGTTCCGTCCCAGAACAGGCGCACCATGATGTCGGTATCAAAATCCATGCGCCGGCCAAGGCGCTGCTTGTCCAGCAGCGTCCGCACGGCGGCCAGGGGATAAACGCGAAAGCCGCACATGCTATCGGTGATCTGCAAGGACAGCGTCTCGATCCAAACCCAAATATGCGTGATCCAGCGTCCGATTTTGCGGCCCACGGGAATAGAGCCGTCATAACGGGGCACACCGGTAATCAAGGCCTTGGGATGACGCTTCGCCAGCGCCAAAAGGTCCGGCAAGGCCGCCAGATCATGCTGACCATCGGCATCCACTTGCACTGCGTGGGTGAACCCGGCGGCCCAAGCCAGCCGAAAGGCGGTGATGACAGCCTCCCCTTTTCCCCGATTGACCTCCAGGCGATGGACGCTGATTCCGTCTTCGGGAGCATGCAGGCCGGCGAGAACCGTCCGCGCCGGTTCGGTGCTGCCGTCATCGACGATCAACACCGGCAGCCCCTCCGATCGCAGGCGACTCACCACGTCACCAATGGCCGTCCAGTGGTTGTGGCTGGGAACGATGGCGCAGAGCTTCATGGACACCGCTCAAGACGGATCCGAGCGGTCGAGGCGATCTCGCCGCCAACCCGATATTCCATGTCCAGACGCTGACGGGCATCATCGCGATAAAGCGACAGGGTTATCGGGACATCGGGTGGAATGATGTGGCGGAATTTCACCTGAAACTCGCGCGCCACCGCCTGATCGACGCCGAGATATCGAGACGCCAGGCGGATCGCCCAATCCAGTTGGACCACGCCGGGCAGAACCGGATGGCCGGGGAAATGCCCCGCGAAGGCTGGTGCCTCGGCTGGCAGGGTGAACATGAGAACGACCCGGCCGTCCGCCGGGTAATGGACCGACGCGATATCAGGCGGCGTCATATCCCGGCTCCGAACAAGGCGAGAATGTCGGCGTTGCGGCGCTTGCCCATGGCCGCGACCGGCAAAACCGTGACGAACCGCCAAAGCCGGGGCCTGCCGGCAGGTTCCAGGAACGCCGCCAATCCCTGGCGCAACAATCGGCCGAACCGAAAGGCGCCCAACCGAGCCAAGAGCGCGGCCCCCTCGCGACTGGGCACCACGGCCGCCGCCAGACGCGGTGGATCCCCCGGAAGAACGGCGACAGCGACGGCCTCGACCAGGGGCGACCGGAGCAAGGCCTGCTCCACATCCCGCAGGTCGATGCGCTTGCCCTCGACCTTCACCACCTGATCGACCCGTCCCAGGAATCGAAACCCTTTGGAAACGGCGGCCACCCGATCGGCGGTGAGCAACCAGCCAGCCCCAATGTGCGGCGCCCGCACCGAAAGCCGGCCATCACCATCGGTTTTCATCTCGACCCCTGGCAACAGGGACCAGGGTTCCTCGCCCCGCAACTGATGGCGGGTCGCCACGACACCGGTTTCGGTGCTGCCAAATATTTCCGTCGGCAGACACCCAAGAATAGAGGCCGCCTGTGCGGCGGCGGCGGCAGATAGGGGCGCTCCCGCCGACAAGATACGACGCGTCCACAATCCCTTCGTCAGCGGAGCGATGCCGCCGAGCCGGCCAAGATGGGCCGGGCTTGAAATCACCGTGGCTCCCGGGGGAAGAGCCGCCAGCAGCGTTTCCCAGAGCTCATGGATTTCCGTGGTGAACGGGCAGCCGGTCGCCAAAGGCCGGAAGATCTTGAAGGTCAGTCCATAGAGATGCTGGTGAGAGACGGTGGCCAGCACGGCCCCCACCTCTCCCGGCCACAATGAGTCGAGAACCGAAAGCTCCCGCTCCATCATCCCCAGCGTTTTGGTCACGCATTTGGCCCCCCCGGAGGATCCCGACGTGAAGAAATGCAACGAAGGCTCGTCCGTCGCCAAGGGAGCCAGATCAATGGCCTGTCCGGGCAACCTCTCCAGCAAGTCATCATCCACCAGACGGTCAAATCGGCCCGATAAGGCGTTCAACGTGCCAGGCTGACCGTTGGGCGGCAGCACGACGGCGGCACCGGCTTGTAGAAGCCCGAACAAGCCGACGGCAAAGTTGTAACTGTCGCGACAAAATAAGGCGGCGCG
>DATNIV010000517.1:0-4642 GCA_035604255.1 Telmatospirillum sp.
AGCGGCTGGTCGGCCGTCCACGCCTGCCACCAGTGGGGAAGCCGCGCCGTGGCCAGCACGAACGGCAAGGCGATGCGAATATGCTCGCGCCCCAGCGCGGCTTTGTCGGCGACGTCCCGGCGGGCGTCGATCACCTGGCGCAGAATATCGCCGGCATGCTGGCGGAACTGTTCGCCCTCAGCCGTCAGACGGGTGGGAAAGACGCTGCGGTCGATCAGCGCGACACCCAGCCACGACTCCAGGGATTGAATGCGCCGACTGAAGGCCGCCTGCGAAACATTGCGGTTTTCCGCGGCTCGCGTGAAGTTTCCCGTCTCGGCGACCGCCAGGAAATCCTGTAACCAACGGATATCCATCAGGTCATCCCTCCCGGACGCGAAGGAGAACCTGGACGAACGATATATGTGCCATTCGCATATCTCATTTTTCGATGGTAAGCGGAGGATGGGGGGGCTGCCAATGCAAGTTTTGCATAAAAAATGAACTAATTTGGTTTTTGCATATTATTTATGCACATTTAGCTGCCATTGCCGCGATGACAGGCACCCGACGCAGCGCGTCTTCAGCCGGCAGCGACGGCGGCGGCGCCCAAAAGCGCCACCACTATAGCGCAAACCCTAAGCCTCTCTAGCCTTGAAAACCCGATGCAAAACTTGCATTGGCCCCGGATGACGCGGCCTTGCATGATGGGCATCCCGTCAAGATGACAGAGGCCAGCCATGACCATTCCCCAACCCTACCTTATGTTTTTGGGCGACGTGCCCGACCAGTTGGCCGCCAAAACAGCAGCCGGCATCGTCGACTGGCGTCCGGAATGCTGCCTGGGTCAAATCCGCCTGCCGGGGTGCAAGGCCGACCTCGGGATCGCCGACCTTTCCATCGGCGAAGCCGTCGCCAAAGGCGCACGGACCTTGGTGGTCGGCGTGGTCAACGCCGGCGGCGTGCTGCCCGATCATTGGATCGGCGTTATCGTCGCCGCCATCGAAGCCGGTCTCGACGTGGCCAGCGGCCTGCACACCAAACTGGGCAGCGTTCCCGCCATCGCCGAAGCGGCCGCCCGGCACGGTCGGCAGCTTTTCGACGTGCGCCATTCCGATCAGCATTTCGCCACCGGCAAAGGCGTCAAGCGGACGGGACACCGCCTGCTCACGGTCGGCACCGACTGCTCGGTGGGCAAGAAATACACCGTCTTGGCCCTGGAAAAGGAAATGCGCTCCCGCGGCATGGACGCCGACTTCTGCGCCACCGGCCAGACCGGCGTCTTCATCTCGGGACGCGGCGTCGCCATCGACGCGGTGGTCGCCGATTTCATCGCCGGCGCCGCCGAATGGCTGTCGCCCGCCGCCGCGCCAAACCATTGGGACCTGATCGAAGGACAAGGGTCGCTCTATCACCCGTCCTTTTCCGGCGTCACCATGGGCTTGTTGCATGGCGCCCAACCCGACCTCTTCGTGGTCTGCCACGAGCCGACGCGAACCAAGATGCGCGGCGTCGAACGCCCTCTGCCCTCCATCCAGGAGGTGATCGACCTGACCGTCCGCTGCGGCCAGATCACCAACCCGGCCATCCAACCGCTGGGCATCGCCGTCAACACCCACGCCTATGGCGATGCCGAGGCGCGGGCCTATCTCGACATGGTGAGCACCGCGCACGGATTGCCGGCCACCGATCCGATCCGCTTTGGCGTGGCAACCCTGGTCGACGCGCTGCAGGCGAAATTTCCCGGATCGGCGGCCTAGAACGATTTGCCACCACACTGGATCATCATCTTTATCGTCATCCCCGGGTCAAGCCCGGGGATGACGATAAGAAAAGGCGATTCAATGAGATCGCAAACTGCTCCAGAGCCGGATTCAGACACAAGATCGAAGCAGGTCACCACGAAGACACGAAGAGCACGAAGATTGATCACGATGAAAAAAGCGTGACGTCACGCACCGTCAGGGTGACCCTCTGGATGGCGCCACCTTATTGCTTGTCCTTCGCGACCTTCGTGTCTTCGTGGTGAAACGACCAAATTTGGGAGACACTTTTGATGCCCGCACGCACCCTCACCGTCACCATCGAGCGCTGGCCGATCACCGGCGGTTTCACCATTTCGCGCGGCAGCCGGACGGAAGCCGTGGTGGTGGTGGCCACCCTCGCCGAAGGCCCATGGCGCGGCCAGGGCGAATGCGTGCCCTACGCCCGCTACGGCGAAAGCGTCGAAGGCGTGGCAACCGCCATCGAGGCGATGGCCCCCTTGCTCGCCGCCGGCGCCACGCGACAGGATCTGTTGACCCTCATGCCGGGCGGCGCGGCGCGCAACGCCCTGGATGCCGCCCTCTGGGACTTGGACTCCAAGAAAAGCGGACAAAGAGCCTGGGATTTGGCCGGATTGCCGGCACCGGGTCCGACGACCACCGCCTTCACGCTCAGCCTCGGGACTCCGGACAGCATGCGGCTCGCCGCCGAACGAGCGGCCGACCGCCCTCTTCTCAAGATCAAGCTCGGTGGCGATGGCGATGCCCAACGCATCAAAGCCGTGCGTCTTGGCGCGCCTGCCGCCACCCTGATCGCCGACGCCAACGAAGCCTGGACCCCCCATAATTTCACCGTCAATCTGGCCGCCTGCGAGACGGCCGGAGTCGAACTGATCGAGCAACCCTTGCCGGCAGGACAAGATGGAGTGTTGGCCGACATTCAAAGCTCCATCGTTTTTTGCGCCGACGAAAGCTTCCATGACCGCGCCAGCCTGCCGGCCGTGAGCGGACTCTACGGCGCGGTCAACATCAAGCTGGACAAGACGGGCGGCCTGACCGAGGCGCTGGCCGTGGCGGCCGAAGCGAAAGCGGCGGGCCTCGACATCATGGTCGGCTGCATGCTGGGCACTTCGCTCGCCATGGCGCCCGCCTTTCTGTTGACGCCCCTGGCCCGGTTCGTCGATCTCGACGGCCCGCTCCTGCTGACACGCGACCGTGAGCCCGGCATTCCGTTCGACGGCAGCCTCATGCGGCCCTTCGGAGCCGAAACCTGGGGTTAAGAATAAGTTGTTCTGATAGGATGCGGATTCGGGACACCAACGCCATTCCGCGATCGCGTCATTGCGTCCCGCTCTTCGAGGATCAACGCCCATGGATATGACGGGAATTCCGTTCGACACAACCGACTGGTCGATGATCGAACGGACGGAGCACAAAGGCGAACGAGGAATGGCCTTTTGGCGAACCCGCCACTTTGGCGCCGTCCGCGTCCGCGTGGTGGAATATTCGGCGGGTTATCTGGCCGACCACTGGTGCACCAAGGGGCACATCCTGTTCTGTCTTGAAGGCGAACTGCACACCGAACTGCAAGATGGACGGCGGTTCGTCTTGACGGCGGGCATGAGTTACCAAGTTTCCGACAACGCCGAACCGCATCGGTCGTCCACCGCGGTCGGTGCCAAACTGTTCGTGGTTGACTAAAAAACAAAGAAAAGGGGAGGAAAACCGATGCGAAAAACATGTCTTTCCGCACTGCTCTGTCTCATGGTCGCCACCGGGCCGGCAGTGGCTCAGACCCTGCATTTCGTGGCGGCCGTCCTGCCGCCCCTGGTCATCGACAACGGCGGCAAACCGGATGGCGCCGTGCTGGTGGTCCTCCGCGAATTGACGCAGAAATTGGGCGTGCCTTTTTCCGTCGAATTTCTTCCACAGCCCCGAGCCCTGCTCGAATCGCAGAAAAGCACCGACATCGCTTTTGCCGGCGTGTCACGCAACCCCGAACGCGAAGCCGCCTACAAATGGGTCGGCCCGCTCATTTTCGATTCCATCGTTCTGGTGACGAAAAAAGGAAATAAGGCAGCACCCGCGACGCTCGATGCCGCCAAGACCTGGGCCGTCGCCACCTTACGCGGCGGCGCCACCGTTCCGGCGCTGCAAGCGGCCGGCTTCACCAACATCGTCGAAGTAAAGGATACGGAAAGCGCGGCACGCATGCTCGACGCCGGACGCGTCGACGCCTGGGCCACCCCAAAACTGTCCGGCGCTTACATTTACAAAAGCCTGGGGCTTGACCCCAAGACCCTGGAAATCGGCCCGGAGATCCGACGTAACGACGTCTATCTCGGCGTTCCCAAGGGCCTCCCCGACGACACCGTCGCCACCTGGCAAAAGGCGCTGGACGAACTGAAGGCGCAGGGCCGGATCGAGGCGATCACCCGCCAATTCGCCGCCGGAACAGACAAATAGGAAGGCCGAACGATTTCCCCGGCGCCCTTATGGCTTTGCAGTCATCGCCGGTGGGGGGCGTCAAAATGACATAGCTCGCTGGCATTGAGACAGCGTATAGTCCTTCTTGTTGTAAAAACACTACACGAAGGATGATTGAAATGAAAAACGCTCGCGAATATCTCTACGTTCTGGCTGTCATCAGTGCCGTCATTGTTGGCTATGGCGTTGAAGTTGCCGTCCTCGTTGCCGCCTAAGGTCACCTTCTAAACCGAGGTGACACCATAAGCCCCTCGCGAGGCTGAGCACCCGGTAAATTGTAAAAGAACTACTATATTTGGGGTCAAAGAGGAATGGGGCTTCGCCATGGCGTATCGAACGCCTTGCCAACGCCCCACCTTCCCCACCATCGCAGCACTCATTTTCCGCCGATTTTGGCTCCTCGCCGTCATTTT
>DATNIV010000518.1:0-4608 GCA_035604255.1 Telmatospirillum sp.
CTCCAGGGTGTTGTTGAGTCCTTCGACGATCTTCCGATATTCGCCTTGATGTTTGCTCGCATCGGCCCGCACCGACAATTTGCCATCCAGCGCAGCCTTGACCAAGAGATCTGCATCGTTGACCACGCCGCTGATGTGAGCGTTCAGCATCATCAGCCATTCGTGGATCTGGTCGTCAGATGACGCCTTGCTCATCTTGGCGCTCATGTCACCGTTGGCGATGGCCGTCACATAGGTGATCAGTTCCCGCAACCAGCCATGCACGCCATTGATGGCATCCTTCATCCGCTGATGGTCGCCCTTGCATTCGATCTCGACTTTCTCCCGAAGATTGCCGCCGCTGATCTGCCGCAGGATGCGATTGCCTTCGGCGATCGGCAGCAAGATGGCGTCCAGCATCTGATTGACGCCCTTGATGATGTCGCCATAGGAACCCTGGAACGTCGCCACGTCACCGCGCTTTTCCAACTGCCCTTGATTGCTGTAATCGATCAGCTTGACCATTTCGGCCTGGAATCGCTGTAGGACCAGCGCGATGCCGTTGATGCTCTGCTTCATCTTCTCATGGTCGCCTTGGTAGGTCTTGGTGACCAATTCGTCGATCTTGCCATGCGCGACCTGCTCGAGAATGCGGTTGCCCTCGCCGATGGGAATCAGAATGGCGTCGAGCATCCGGTTGACTCCTTTGAGGATGTCACCATAGGCGCCGTTGAAGGCGCCGGCGTCGCCGCGCCTGTCCAACTGCCCCTGGTTGCTATAGTCGATCAGCTTGACCATTTCGGCCTGGAACCGCTGCAAGGCAAGGGCGATGCCATTGACGCTTTGCTTCATCTTCTCGTGATCGCCGTGATAGGTCTCGGTGATCAGTTCGTCGATCTTGCCATGCGCCACCTGATCGAGGATGCGATTGCCCTCACCGATGGGAATCAAGATGGCGTCGAGCATCTGATTGACACCCTTGATGGTGTCGGCGTAGCAGCCTTCAAATCCGTTGGCGTCCCCACGTTTTTCGAGCTGTCCCTTATGGCTGTAGTCGATCAGCTTGGCCAATTCTCCCTGGAAACGCTGCAAGACAAGGGCGATGCCATTGACGTTCTGTTTCATTTTCTCGTGATCGCCGTGGTAAGTCTCGGTGATCAACTCCTCGATCTTGCCGTGGGCGACCTGATCGAGGATGCGATTGCCCTCGCCGATCGGCAGCAAGATGGCATCCAGCAGTTCGTTGATATTGGACAGAACCTCTTTGAAGTCGCCGGTCGCCAGGCCGGCGTTGGCACGGTCGGTCAGTCGCCCCTGCTTGACGGATTTGATCAACCGGCTGATTTCTTCCAGGGCGGCCCGCTGGGGGTCAACGCCCTTCGCTGTGACTTCAGTCATGACACCCATCTCCTGTTCCGGCGGCTCAGCCGCTCTATTGACGCTCGTTGCCTCATCGTCCCGCTCGGCGGGACCTGAGGCTTGGTCCGTCCGCCCCGAAATGTCCTTGCGCGTTTTTCCGTCATCCATGGTGAGGGCTCATTGTTACGACGAGGCTTGGGAAACGGCATCGGCAGCCGTCAGATTACAGCGCGGTCCACAACCTCCTGAACGGGCCGCCCATACGCCCCGCAAAAGGACGCCAACCACATGCAAGCAGCCCGTGAGTGACGGCTTGGACAGGCCCAAGGGCATGGAAACCAGCTCCCCTGAGCCGGACAACCGCCTGCCATGACGCGGCGGCTCCTCGCAGTTCAGCAATTTTCCCCACATTGCTCCGCACACAGTCCCGCGTCCGCGACGCGTCCGATAATGCGAAATATTCGAGAATATAAATCAACCCATAGTCGCCACAATGGTCCGATCAAAGCAAATCAAAGATCGCCGAATTTCCCCACGCCTTCCTTTAGGCATGTGCATTTCGGCCTAGGATATCGAGGCTGACCGGAAGGGTCATCGGATCAGACAGGGAGGCCGGCACAGAGCCGGCAAAGACGCCTCACGCCAGCGCGGCGCCCTGACGGAGCACCGCTTCGGCCGACTCGGTATAACGCCCGTCGGCTTCATGCAGCACCATGCCCGGCAACAAGGTCAGCGGCGAGGCCACACCTTTGCGAGCGCGCAGTAAAATACGCTTGGCCGGCCGATCGGCCTTCGGCCAGAGCGGAAGAATGACGATCTCGCCGACCTTCCTGTGCAATGCGGCCAGCAAGTCGTCAAGGCGATCGGCCCGGTAAACCACCACCAGGCTGCCCTTGGGTTGCAGCATGTTGACGGCGAAGCGCATCCAAGCGGCAAGATCGACGTCAGCCTCCTGGTTGGACATCGCCTTGCCCGGATGAGGCGACGCTCGACCGTCATCGACGGCCTGGTAAGGAGGATTGGTCATGACGTGATGAAAGCTGCCGGGCGCCAACCGCGGCGGTGGACTCTGCAGAGTGCCAATCATGCTCTCGACGCGGCCGGCCATCCCGTTCATGGCAATATTTTCGCGGGCCAGCCCCACCATCGCCGCCTGCATTTCCAAACCAAAAACCCGAACGCCGCCGACGCGCGCCGCCAAACACAACGATGCTGCGCCAACGCCGCTGCCGATATCGAGAACCGATTGTCCGTCTTTTGCCGGTACGGCGGCGGCCAGGAATACCGGATCGATGGCGGCACGATACCCGTCCACAGGTTGCCGGAATCTCACCCGTCCATCGAGCAACGTGTCTTCGCTCACCTCGTCCATGGCCTGATCCCCACGTTAGGAAATGACGCCGTCATTTCTGAACGCCGCCGTCAGGCGTTCGCGACATCTTGAACACTCGAGGGCCCATGGCGTCTTCGCCCCCTTTTACGACGACACCAAGAGCGAAACTAAGGTTGTAACCTTGACCGTCCGGGCAGCGCAACACTATGCTCGCCTCGCTGCCACAGGCGTGGCGTCGCTGAGCGAAGTGCAGTGAGGAGAGTTGCCGTGGCAATCGTTGTGAATCTCGAAAATGAACGGAGCAGGAAAGGGGCGTCGCTTGACGCGCTGACGGCTCTCGTCAGCCACGACCTGTCTTTGGTCAATAAGGCCATCGTCGAGCGGATGCACAGCCCCGTCGAATTGATTCCGCAACTGGCCGGCCATATCATCGCTGCCGGCGGCAAGCGCTTGCGCCCCATGCTGACCCTGGCGGCAGCCAAGCTTTGCGGCCATCAGGGCCAACGCCACATCCTTCTGGCGGCCTGCGTGGAATTCATTCACACGGCGACGCTCTTGCATGACGATGTGGTGGACGACAGCTCCTTGCGTCGCGGCTTGGCCAGCGCCAACGCCGTGTGGGGCAACAAGGCCTCGGTGCTGGTTGGCGATTTTCTGTTCAGCCGGTCGTTCGAATTGATGGTCGAAGACGGCTCCTTGCCCGTGCTGAGCATTCTCTCCCATGCCTCATCGGTGATCGCGGAAGGCGAAGTCCTGCAGTTGATCACCGCCAACGACACCAGCACCAGCGAAGATTCCTATCTTGAAGTCATTCGCGCCAAGACCGCGGCCTTGTTCGCCGCCGCCTGCCAGATCGGCGCCGTGGTGGCCGACCGCCCGAAGGTCGAGGAAGAGGCTCTGGAAAGCTACGGCCTCAACCTCGGCATCGCCTTCCAGCTTATCGACGATGTTCTGGATTATTCGGCAAAGCAGGAAAAACTGGGCAAAGCGTTGGGCGACGACTTCCGCGAAGGCAAGATCACGCTGCCGGTGATCCTCGCCTTCCGCCGCGGCGATGACGAAGAGCGCCTGTTCTGGCGCCGCACGCTGGAAGATCTCGACCAAAAAGAAGACGGCACCGACCTTCGCCATGCGCTGCATCTGATGGAAAAGCATCAAAGCCTGGCCGACACGGTGAACCGGGCCCGCCATTACGGCGCCATCGCCCGCGACGCCCTTGGCATCTTCCCCGACAGCGCAGCCAAATCGGCCATGACCGACATCATCGATTTCTGTATCGAAAGAGCATTTTAAAAAGCGAATTTCCCGTTTGCGATCAGAGAACGATGGCGCTATAAGAGGCGCCTCGCCGGGCTAGCCCGGATGAGACGCGTCAAACGCGACAATGCCGGAGTGTAGCTCAGCCTGGTAGAGCACTGTCTTCGGGAGGCAGGGGCCGGAGGTTCGAATCCTCTCACTCCGACCAAATAAGAAAGCCGGCCAACCCATCGGGTTGGCCGGCTTTCTTATTTGACCCGGGGCTATTGGACATATCCCCGGTGAACCCCCATCTCTCCGTCAATGGACTTAAACCGATATCACGCGGAGAATCACCGATGACCGTGGACCGTGCCGTTCTTGCCGGTGGCTGTTTTTGGGGAATGCAGGCCCTCCTTCGACGCTATCCCGGCGTGATTTCGACCCGCGTCGGCTATAGCGGTGGCGATGTGCCGAACGCGACCTATCGCAATCACGGCACCCATGCCGAAGCCATCGAGATCATCTTCGATCCGGCCGGGACCTCTTTCCGGACCCTGCTGGAGTTCTTTTTCCAGATCCACGACCCAACCACCCCGAACCGCCAAGGGAACGACCTCGGCCCCAGCTATCGCTCAGCGATTTTCTATACCAGTGACGAGCAACGGAACGTGGCGCGGGATACCATCGCCGACGTCGAC
>DATNIV010000519.1:0-8992 GCA_035604255.1 Telmatospirillum sp.
ATCATTTCGACTGGAATCTGCCGACTTGGCCGGATGGTACTTGGTTGTTCAATCCCTTCGCCTGGCAGATCCTCTTTGTTTTGGGCGTCGCCGCCGGTCTCGCTCACGGTCGCCCCTGGATGGCGCGCTTTCAGAAACTGCTGGTCCCCGTTGCCGTTCTTTATCTGATGTTCGCTCTCTTCGTCGTATTGACGTGGCATTTTCCGGCGCTGGAGACCTATCTGTCGGATCGGGTGCAAGCCGTCATCTATCCGATCGACAAGACCAATCTGTCCCTCTTAAGGCTCGTTCATTTTTTCGCCTTGGCCTATCTGGTCATTCTGCTGGTGCCGGCCGACAGCCGCCTGCTCCGCTGGAAAGCGTTGCGACCGGTCATTTGCTGCGGGCGCCACCCGCTGGAAATCTTTTGCCTGAGCATTTTTCTCTCTTTTGCCAGCCATATACTGCTGGTCGAGTTGAGCGGCTCCCTGGCGGCGCAAGCCGCTGTCAGTCTTCTGGGGATCATCGGGATGGTCGGCGCGGCCTATTATCTGGACTGGTATCGGAAATTGGAAAAATCGGCGGCGATGAGTCGGGGGATCGATGCGGAAAAGAGATAGATCGACGATATGCCCTGGGGGGGGAGCCTCTTCGCGACTCTTGGTCTTGGCGATGCTGGGCATGGTGTTGCTTTGTCCCAATCGTTCGTTGTTTGCCAAGGAGCCGGACTGCATGGTCCAGGACGATCTCGCGATCGTCCATTATCCGCTCGATCGCGTCTATGCGCGCCTCAAGGCCAAGGAACCGCTGAGGATTCTCGTCGTTGGATCAACCTCGTCCGTGGCGGCGCCCATTTGGGCCAGCAGAGGTCCGGCGGCGGCTTTCAAAGCTTATCCTCGATTGCTGGAGGGGGAGATGACGGCCCGTCTGCCGGGGTTAAAGGTGGTCGTTTTGGACAAGGCTGTGGCCGGGCAGACCGTGCCGATGGTGGCGGCCCAACTGGACAGCGCTCTACTGCAGACAAGACCCGATCTGGTGGTTTGGGAAGCGGGAACCACGGATGCGGTGAAGCGTCTGGACGTCAATATCTTCGGCGATGTTTTGGCCGATGGATTGCGCAGACTGCATGAACAAGACGTCGACGTGGCGCTGATCGACATTCAATACAGTCCGCAAACCGATTCGATTTACGACTTTCGCCCCTATCTGGAGTATCTGTGGCGTGTCGGCGAGGCGGAGGACGTCAATGTTTTGCGTCGCTTCGATATCATGCGCGCTTATACCGACGACGGGCGTTTCGATCCCACCACGATGGGCGCGGAGGACCAGATGAAAAACGCCAATTTCGTCCACGCCTGTCTGGCCAAGCACTTGGCGCGGATGATTCTGACGGCCGCCCAGCAGCAGCCGGAGTGATGGATTTAGCGTTTGGCCGCCAGGGCGGCCAGGCGGTCGGCCAGCACCAAAGCCGTGCAGTGATAGCCCATGTCGGACAGGTGCAGGCCATCCTTGGTCAAGATCGGCCTCTCGGCGAAATGCTGGTCGCCATACCAACGTTTCGTCGGTTCGAAACGGTCGAAGACGGCGACCTTCGCGGCGGCCGCACTCGCGGCCATGACGGTCAGATAATCGGCATAGCCGACGGCTTCGGTGAATTGTGGCGCATATTGAGGTGTCATCAGGATGACGTCGATTCGGCGTGAGCGCAGTTCGCGCAGGCCGTGGATCAACAATGTGCGGAATTGGGCGATCGGCACTTGGTTGATGGCGTCATTGGTTCCGGTCTGCCAGATCACCAGATCCGGCTTTTCGGCGAAGACGTCTTTGGAAAAACGATTGATCATGTCGCCGATATTTTCGCCGCCGACGCCCTTGTTGTGGACATGGATGGCAGACTGCGGAAAGCGCAGCTTCAGTTGCGCCGACAGTTGCGCCGGATAGGCTTGGCTCGGGGTCGTGGATCCATAACCCTGGGTGGAGGAGGATCCGATGGCGACCACGGTCAGCGGGCCATGGCGACGCAAGGCGGTCAAGGTGCGCGGCAAGGCGGGGTGTCCCACCAGAATGGAGTCGCCCCGGCATCTGTTGTCTTCGATGGCGGCGGCGTGGTGGGACACCATGATGATGGCGGCGGCCAGCAGACAACCGCTCCACAGTTGGATTTTTCCGCCGAGACCGAGGCGTCGCCGAATTTCTTGAATCACGCCATTCGTGCTCCGGTTCTCTCGGACAGGGATGTATCCGACAGAGACGAAACACCGAGCCGGTGCCGCTCGTCCTCGGCGGAGCTGGGATCATAGCGTGGTCGGGGGGGCGCATGGAAGCCTCAGCCCGGCGCCTGGAAAAGCACATTTAACTTATGGTTTT
Source organism: Telmatospirillum sp. (assembly GCA_035604255.1). GTDB lineage: Bacteria > Pseudomonadota > Alphaproteobacteria > Rhodospirillales > Magnetospirillaceae > Telmatospirillum. The sequence goes on from DATNIV010000519.1 coordinate 2,347, forward strand.
TGACACCCTCCCAACTGAGGATTACCATAGCAAACATTCCGTGACGCTCGACGGTTTTCGCGACGATCGGGTGCGGGAAAAAGGGGGCGACGTCGTTCGTCATCGTCTCGCGAGTCGCCAAACCGGTCTGTATCGACTTGGGGCAACCCCAAGGAAACACTGAGTCAGTGTTGATCAGAGTCAGCCATGGAGTTGACCGATGGAGAATGTCGCTTCTCACCCTTTGCCGGTCGTCGATCTCAATGTTGTCGAGACTTTGACCGTCGATCACAAGGTCATCGACAAGATTGTCGCAAGCCAGGACGGTTGCCCCGGCGCCTTGCTCGGCATCCTGAAAAATGTCCGTAACGAACATCCCAACAAGTATCTTCCCAAGGAAACGCTCGAATATATATCGGCAAGGGCGGGGATACCGCTGTCACAAGTCTATAGCGTCGTTACCTTTTACGCTCTTTTCAGTCTCGATCCCCAGGGCAAGAACACGGTCTCGATCTGTCGCGGGACCGCCTGCCACACGCGCGGCTCACGCGATCTGCTTGAGAAGCTGGTGATGACTCTTGGCCTCCAGCCATCGCGGGACGGACAGGCGGACAAGCCCCTGACGACGGCGGACGGTAAAACGACCCTGCGTACGGTCGCCTGCATCGGCCAATGTGCTCTTGCCCCGGTCGTCGAGATCAATCACGAGATCTTCGGCCATGTGAACGAGCGGACTTTGCTGCGCGAATTGGAAGCGCTGGAGAGCTGAGAAAATGACTCGCATCCGTGACTTGAACACGTTCAATGAGGTTCGCAGCGCGGGCATGGCGAAGTTTCAGCCGACCAGGCCGCGAATCGCCGTCGGCATGGGCACCTGCGGCGCTGGCAATGGTGCCGAAGGGGTCTATCACGCTTTTGCCGAGGCCATCGACCGCCGGGGCTTCGATATCGATCTGGTTCGGACCGGCTGCTTCGGCTTTTGCGCCGAAGAACCATTGGTCAATGTGTGGATTCCCGGTTTGCCGCTGGTCATTTTGCACCGGGTGCGCACCGATCAGGTTCAGCGAATCCTGGACGAGATGGCCACCAAGACCCTCCCGGCTCACCTCGCTCTGTGCAAGATCGAGTCGTGGGACCATCTGACCGCGCAGGTCAATTACGGGACGGGCTTTCCGTCCATTCCCGACTGGCGCGACGTTCCTTTTTTCAGAGGGCAGAAAAAGATCGTCTTGCGCAACTGCGGTTTGATCAACCCGAGCGATATCGAGGAATATATCGCCATCGGCGGCTATCAGACGTTGTACAAGGTCCTGATCGACGGCACCCCCGAGGTGGTGATCGAGCAAATCAAGGCCTCGAAATTGCGCGGGCGCGGTGGCGCGGGCTTTTCCACCGGCACCAAATGGGAATTTCTCCGCAAGGCGGTCGCCGATCGGAAGTTCTTGATCTGCAATGCCGACGAGGGCGATCCCGGGGCCTATATGAACCGCAATGAAATCGAGAGCGACCCGCATGCGCTGCTCGAAGGCATGATCATCGGCGGTTTCGTCACCGGCGCCAGTCGGGGCGTCATCTACGTTCGCGCCGAGTATCCGCTCGCCGTTCATCGCATCAGCGAAGCCATCAATCAGGCCAAGCGATATGGTGTTCTCGGCGACGATATTCTCGGTCGCGGCTTCAGCTTCGACATCAATTTGGTCGAAGGCGCCGGCGCGTTCGTCTGCGGTGAAGAGACGGCGCTGATCAGTTCTCTCGAGGGTCATGCCGGCCGGCCGCGGCCCAGGCCGCCGTTCCCGGCGCAGAAGGGGCTGTGGGGGTTTCCGACGAATATCAACAACGTCGAAACCTGGTTCAACATCACGCCGATCATCGCCAAGGGTCCCGCCTGGTTTTGTGAAACCGGAACGGTCGCCAGTGCCGGCACCAAGGTGTTTTCCCTGGTCGGCAAGGTCAAGAACACCGGCTTGGTCGAAATGCCGTTCGGCACCCCGCTCAGCGCCTTCGTCTTCGACGCCGGCGACGGCAGCAACACCGGCCACACGGTCAAGGCGGTGCAGACCGGCGGTCCGTCCGGCGGCTGCATTCCGCGTGAGATGTTCGACACGCCGGTCGACTACGAGAGCCTCGGCAAACTCGGCTCGATCATGGGGTCGGGCGGCATGGTGGTGATGGATGAAGACAATTGCATGGTCGACGTCGCCCGTTACTTCATCGAATTCACTCATTCCGAATCCTGCGGAAAATGCACGCCCTGCCGGGTTGGCCTGGACAAGGCCTTGCGCATCCTCGGCCGCATCACCGAGGGACAGGGGCGCGATCAGGACCTGATCGACCTCGACGAATTGGGGCGCATGATTCGCGATACCTCGCTGTGCGGGTTGGGACAGACGGCGCCGAATTCCATTCTCACCACGCTCCGTCATTTCCACGACGAGTTGGAAGATCATATCCGCGCTCATCGCTGCCATGCCGGGGTGTGCCGCGATCTCGCCTTGTCGCCTTGTGAGAATAGTTGCCCGCTGCATATGAACATCCCGCGGTACCTGCAGTTGTACAAGGAAGGGCGGCTGGAGGACGCCTTCGATTCGGTGATCATGGACAATCCGCTGCCGGCCTCCACCGGTCGCATCTGCCTGCATCCTTGCGACAATCGGTGCCGGCGTGGCGCTCTGGACGAAACCGTCAATATGCGCGACGTCCATCGCACGATCGCCGATTCCGTCTTGTTGTCCGACCGCTTTGAAACGGCGCTCGCCCGCATCCTCGCGCGTCGACTGCCTGCTTCCACGCGCAAAGTGGCGGTGGCCGGCGCCGGGCCGACCGGCCTGACGGCAGCGTTTTATCTGGCCCTTTTGGGCCATGAGGTGACGATTTTCGAATCGCATGCCGAAGCGGGGGGGATGTTGCGCTACGCGTTGCCGGAATTTCGTCTGCCGAAGGCGGTGCTGGACCGGGAAATCGAGATCATCCGGCGTCTCGGCGTCACCTTCGTCTTCAACACGAGAATAAGCGTCGATGTGTCCTTGAACGATCTCGACGCCGCGTTCGATGCGATCTTCCTCTCCATCGGCACCTGGAAGCCATCCTGGGTCTATTTGCCGGGCACCGAATTGAAGGGGGTCATTCCGGCGCTGACCTTCCTTGACGCGGTGGCCAGTGGACAGGCCGTCGAGGGCGGACGCCGCATGGTGATCGTCGGCGGCGACAATTCCGCCATCGATTCGGCGCGTTCAGCCTTGCGCATGGGCAGTTCGGCCACCGTCGTCTATCGGCGCGAGCGCAAAGATATGCCCGCCATTCGCGAAGACGTCGATGCCGCCGAACAGGAAGGGGTGCAATTCATCTTTCTGGCGGCGCCGCATCGCATCATCGGCGAAGGCGGCGTCGTCAAGGCGATCGAAGTGGTGAAGACCCGGCTCGGCGCGTTCGATTCCTCGGGCCGCCGTCGGCCGGAGGAGACGAACGAAGTGCAGATGATCAAATGCGACAGCGTCGTTCTCGCCGTCGGCGAGACGGTCGATCGCGATTTCTGTGCGGCGTCCGGTCTGACCATCAAGGAGAGCGGGATGCTCGAAGTCGACCGTTACACCCTGGGAACCAGCCGGGCGAAGTTCTATGCCGGCGGCGATCTGGTGACCGGGGCCTCGGCGGTGTCCAACGCGATGAGCCACGGCAAGGAGGCGGCGCGCGCCATCGACCAGTTTTTGACCGGCGAGGGACACTATCAAAGCATCTTCCCGACGTTCACTTACGACTTGAAGGCGCCCGTCTCGCCGGCTGACAGCCGCCGCCACCTTCCACGGGACCTTCCCGCGAAGGACAGAGCCAAGACGTTCCAGGAATCGGTTTTGGGGCTTGGACCCGAGGAAGCTCTTGCCGAGGCCTGCCGTTGCCTGCGCTGCGACATTCGCGAATCCGGCGGCGACGCCGTCATGCATCGGTAAGGAGGCGACGCCCGTGTCTCAACAATTGTCCCTGCGCATCGATGGCGAGCTTTGCACGGCCGACGAAGGCCAAACCATCTTCGACGTGGCGAAGGCCAACGGAAAATATATTCCGTCGCTCTGCCATATGGAGGGCTTAAGCGCCGCCGGCTCCTGCCGCTTATGCCTGGTCGAGGTGTCGGGGGTGGGCCGTCTGCTGCCGGCCTGCACCACCCCCGTTCAGGGCGGGATGTCGGTGATGACCAACTCGGATCGTCTGGCCAACCATCGTCTGATGGCCCTGGAACTGTTGTTCGTCGAACGCAACCATATCTGTGCCGTCTGCGTTTCCAACGGCTATTGCGAACTTCAGACTCTCGCCAAGACCCTGGGCATGACCCATGTCCGCTTTTCTTATAGCTTTCCGCGGCTGCCGATGGACGTCAGCCATCCCCGCTTCGTCCTCGACCACAATCGGTGCGTCCTATGCACTCGCTGCGTGCGTGTCTGTGCCGAGATCGAAGGGGCGCATGTCTGGGACATCGGATTCCGTGGCATCAACGCGCGTTTGGTGTCGGATTTGAACCGTCCCTGGGGCACGTCCGAGTCCTGCACGGGTTGTGGCAAATGCGTCAAGGTTTGCCCGACCGGCGCTCTGGTGGAAAAAGGATTCGCGGTCGAGGAGATGGACAAGCGGAACGATTCGGTGAAGCAGCTTGCCGCGAAGAGAGGGGTTCACGCATGAAAAAGGCGAGGCTTGCCACCGTGTGGCTGGATGGCTGTTCCGGATGCCATATGTCCATTCTCGATATCGACGAGGCCATTGCCATCGTTGCCGAAAAGGCCGATCTGGTTTACGGCCCGCTGGTCGATGCCCAGGTCTTTCCCGATGACGTCGACGTGACCATTGTCGAAGGCGCCGTCAGCAGCCATGACGATCTTGAAAAGATTCAGTTGGTTCGTCAAAGAAGCCGGCTCGTGGTGGCTCTTGGCGATTGCGCCACGACGGGCAATGTTCCTGCGATGCGCAATCCCATTCCGGTCAAACAGATCCTCGAACGGATCTATATCGAAGGCGTTGACGTCAATCCGGGAATTCCGACGGATGGGGTGCCGGCCTTGTTGCGGCACGCCCTGCCTCTGCAGGAGGTCGTCAAAGTCGATCTGCATGTGCCCGGCTGCCCTCCGTCCGCCTCCGCCATTCTGTTCGTCCTAAGCGAACTCCTGGATGGCCGCGTCCCCGATCTGAAGTCCAAGGTAAGATTCGGCTGAGGAGTCCGTCATGAAGACAATCGTCATCGATCCCGTGACGCGCATCGAAGGCCATGCGAAAATCACCATCCAACTGGACAATGACGGCAAAGTCGCCGACACGACCTTTCACGTCACCCAGGTGCGGGGCTTCGAGAAATTCGTCGAGGGCCGTCCCTATTACGAGATGCCGGCCATTACCGCGCGGATCTGCGGTATTTGTCCGATCAGTCATCTTCTCGCCGCCTCCAAAGCCTGTGACGCCATCATGGCCGTGCGGATCCCGGAAACGGCGGCTCATTTGCGTGAGATCCTGCATTGCGGGCAATTCATCCAATCGCACGCTCTCAGCTTCTTCCACCTTTCGGCCCCCGATCTCCTGCTTGGTCTCGACTCAGCCCCGGAACGGCGCAACATCATCGGCGTTCTGCAAGATCATCCCGAGATGGCCCGCGACGGCATTGGCTTGCGTAAGTTCGGCCAGCAGGTGATCGAAGGTTTGGCCAAGGAGCGCATTCATCCGTCCTGGATCGTTCCCGGCGGCGTCAACGCGCCGCTCCGTCGTCCCGTTCGCGACCGCATCCTCAAAGGGCTGCCGGACGCCAAGGCCATCGCGCTGCGGACATTGGCGTTTTTCAAAGGGATTTTGGATCGCTTTCCTGACGAGATCGCTACCTTCGGCAATGTTCCGACCCTGTATGGCGGACTGGTCGACGCTGGCGGGGCCCTGCAACTCTACGACGGCGGACTCCGCTTCATCGATTCTGCGGGCGGCCTCGTCGCCGATCAAATCGCGCCAGCCGATTATGCTCGTTATATCGGTGAGGCGGCCATTCCCACCTCCTATCTGAAGGCCCCCTATTACAAGCCGCTCGGTTATCCGGACGGTATCTACCGGGTTGGCCCGCTGGCCCGTCTGAATGCGGCCCGCTGCATGGGAACCGTCGGCGCCGATGCGGAATTCGACGAGTATCATCAGCGCTTTGGTCCCGTTGTGCAGAGCGCGTTCCATTACCACTACGCGCGCCTGATCGAGATCGTCTACGCCCTGGAACGTCTGGAGAGCTTGCTCGGCGACCCCGGCATTCTGGACCGGCATGTCCGCGCCCAAGCCGGGGTCAATGCCCTCGAAGGCGTCGGCATCGCCGAAGCACCGCGCGGCATCCTCATACATCATTACAAGGTCAATGAGGAAGGTTCGGTGACCTGGGCCAATCTCATCATCGCCACCGGTCATAACAATCTGGCGATCAGCCGCAGCATCGACCAAGTGAGTCGCCATTTCATCAAGGGAAAGCGGTTGCAGGAAGGCATGCTCAACCGGGTTTCGGCGGTGGTCAGGGCCTATGATCCCTGTCTGAGCTGCTCGACGCACGCGGATGGCCAAATCCCCTTGGTGATCGATCTTATCGACGCCGATGGAACGGTGCTCGACCGGATGAGCAATTAGCCGATCAGCCGCTGAACCTCGTGCATCACTTGGGGCAGGGCGG
>DATNIV010000520.1:0-3924 GCA_035604255.1 Telmatospirillum sp.
CGGTGACGGTGCTGAACGGACATATCCATCAAGTCATGCAGAAGGTGGAAGGCAACATCTCCTTTCACACCGCCATGTCGACGGCCTTTCCACAGCCAACGCCGGGAATGGCGCCGTCGCCTGGTCCGATGAAGGTGCCCGCCGACCAGTTGCGCCGCCTGTTGGGCGTCGCCAGCGTCGATATCCGTCCGGGTGAACCGATGGCCCGACGCGTCGAAATGCCGTTGGCCAGCAGCTGAGGAGGGCCGCCATGACCCGTTTTTGTCTGAGGGGCGTCAGTCTGGCTGTTGTTCTGATGGTTCCTGTGGTCGAGTTCTCTCTGAGCGCTTCGGCGCGCGCCGCCGACATCATGGAGGTCCATGTCGACAATTTCACCTTCTCGCCGCAGGCCATTACCGTGCCCAAAGGAACAACGGTGGTGTGGATCAATCGCGACGATACGCCCCATCGTATTGTCGCCGTGAAGAACCAGTTCAAATCGCCGGTTCTCGATACCGATGAGACATTTCGCTGGACCTTCGCGGAACCGGGAACCTACGCCTATTTTTGCTCCATGCATCCGCATATGACGGGGACGGTGACGGTTGCCGCCAAGTAAAACCCTTGGTCAGGGGGGCTATGAAGCGTCCGGCGGCGTCCGTATTGCTGAAATGTTTTCACTAAACTAGCGAATTATCTCATTTGATTGTGCCATCTCGCTGCCTCACTCTCTCTTCAACGAACACCAAGAAGAGGGAGTGAGCGATGCGGGACATGAGCGTGACGCTGATCGGATATGGCGAGGTCGGCCATATTTTTGCCCGAGACCTCCTGGATGGCGGACGGGTCAGCGTCTGTGTCTACGACAGTCTGTTCGACGATGTTCTGACGGGGCCTGCGCATATCGACGAGGCGCGCGTCGGCGGCGTCCGACCGGCGGCAAGCGCCTCCGAGGCGGCGGCCGGAGCCCATCTGGTCATCTCGGCGGTGACCGCTTCTTCCTCTCTCGACGTCGCCTTACAGGCGGGCGGTTATCTGCGGTCCGGACAGGTCTTTCTCGATATCAATTCGGTTTCCCCGCAGATCAAGCAGGCCTCGGCCGCCGCGATCGAGGCGGCGGGTGCCGACTATGTCGAGGCCGCTGTCATGGCCCCTGTCACGGTTCCTGGTCTTGCTGTCCCTATCCTTCTGGGCGGTCGCACCGCCGCCGATCTGGCGCCTGTGCTAACCGATCTCGGTATGAACGTCCGGGTTGTCGCCAGTGAGGTCGGCCGAGCCTCGGCCACCAAGCTGTGCCGCAGTATCGTCATCAAGGGTCTGGAGGCCTTGATGGTCGATTGTGCCGCGGCGGCCAGGCATTTCGGTGTCGAGGATGACGTTTTCGGCAGTCTGCAAGACACGTTTCCCGGAACCGATTTTGCGCGATTGGCACAGACGATGGCTGGTCGGGTGCGTCGCCACGGCGTGCGCCGCGCTGCCGAAATGCGCGAGGCGGCCGCCATGCTCAAGGCGATGGGGCTGGACCCGTCGCTGGCCTCGGCGATCGCCGAGGCGCAAGACCGGCACGCCGAAAGACGCCAATAAAAGAACGGGAGCACGGCATGAACAGACGAAATTGCCTGAAGGGAATGGCCGGGGCGGCCGGATTGCTCTTGTTGCCCACGGCGCCGGCATGGGCGCAACAGACGGAGCCGCCGATGATCGCCGGGCCTGATCCGGCGACCAAAACACCGGCGTTTCGCGTTCCGCCAGGCACGGTCGATACCCACACCCATATCTTCGGCCCTCCCGACAAATATCCCTACGCGGCCAAACGGCCTTACACGCCGCCGGCGGCGCCTCTCGACATGTTTCAGGCCCTGCACGCCAAGATCGGCGTCGACCGGGCGGTTCTCGTCAATGCGACCGTGCATGGCACCGATAACCGCGTCGTTCTCGATGCCATTGCGCAAAGCAATGGCCGCTATCTCGGCATCGCCAATATCGATGACTCGACCACGGACGCTGAGCTTGATGCGCTCCATCAGGGAGGGATCCGCGGCTGCCGATTCGCCTTTCTCAGTCGCCTTGGCGGGACTCCTGACCTGGGCCGGGTCGAACGCGCCGCTGCGCGCGTCGCCCGACTGGGCTGGCATATCGATCTCTATTTCGAAGCGATTCACATCGCCGATTTCCTTCCGGTTCTCGCACGTCTGCCAACGCCTTATGTGATCGATCATATGGGAAGCTGGCATGCCGACCTGGGCACGGATCATCCGGCGTTTGGCGCGCTTCTCGATTTGCTGCGGCGTGACGACAAAAGCTGGATGAAGATCACCGGCCCCGAGCGGGTTTCGGCGATGGGGCCGCCCTTCCATGATGCGGTTCCGGTTGCCCGCAAACTGATCGAGGCGGCACCGGATCGGGTGATCTGGGGGACCGACTGGCCGCATCCCAATGTCACGATCATGCCGAATGACGGGGACCTGGTGGATCTGATTCCGCTTTATGCGCCGGATCCGGTTCAGCAACGGAAACTCCTGGTCGACAATCCGGTTCGTCTGTTCGGCTTCCAAAGTTGAATCCTGTCAAAGGATCGGGACCCAAAATAAAAACAGAGGGGAGGCACATGACAATCGGATCGGGAGACGCCAAGAAAAAGTCCCAGGCCTGGTACCAAAAGCTATGGGTTCAGGTGCTGGTCGCCATGGTTATAGGGACCGCGCTCGGACATCTATATCCGCAGTTCGGCACCAATATGCAGCCGCTCGGCGACGCCTTCATCAAGGCGATCCGTCTGGTGATCGCGCCCATCATCTTTTGCACGGTGGTCAGCGGCATCGCGCGGATGGCCGATCTGGCCAAGGTGGGGCGGGTCGCCGTCAGGACCTTGATCTATTTCGAAGTGCTCACCACCATCGCGCTCGTCATCGGGCTGGTGGCGGTCAATGTCTGGCAGCCGGGAGCCGGCATGAACGTCGATCTGTCCACGGTCGACACCTCGAACGTCAAAACCTTCATCGCCCAAACGCAAGGCCAGAATACCGTCACCTTCTTGATGAATATCATTCCGGGGACGTTTGTCGGCGCCTTTGCCGAGGGCCATGTTCTGCAGGTGCTCTTTCTCGCCGTTCTGTGCGGTTTCGTCCTCACCAAATTGGGAGATCGCGGAAAGCCGCTCCTCGATTTTATCGATGTCACCTCGCAAATGCTGTTCGGCCTGGTCGCCATCATCATGTGGGCGGCACCGCTCGGCGCGTTCGGCGCCATGGCCTTCACCGTCGGCAAGTTCGGCGCCGGTTCGCTGCTGTCGCTGGGCAAGCTTTTGGGCGGCTTCTACATCACCTGCCTGATCTTTGTCTTCGGTGTTTTGGGGCCGATTTCGCATTGGTGCGGCTTCAGTCTGTTCAAGTTGCTGCGTTACATCCGCGACGAACTGCTGATCGTTTTCGCCACCACCTCGTCGGAAGCCGTCTTGCCGCGCATGTTGGTGAAGCTGGAAGAGTTGGGTTGCGAGAAAGGGGTTGTCGGGCTGGTCATTCCCACCGGCTATTCGTTCAATCTGGACGGGACCTGCCTTTATCTCGCCTCGACCGCTGTTTTCCTGGCCCAAGCGACCAACACGCCGCTCGATTTCATGCAACAGCTGGGACTGCTGGCCGTGCTGTTGCTGACCTCGAAAGGCGCCGCCGGTATCGCCGGCGCCGCTTTTGTCGTTCTGGCGGCGACGCTGGCGACGACGGGAACCATTCCGGTGGCGAGCGTCGCTTTGGTGTTGGGGATTCATCGTCTGATGTCGGAAGGGCTGACGCCGACCAACCTCATCGGAAACGCCGTGGCGACCATCGTCATGGCCAAGTGGGAAGGCGCTCTGGACGTGGAGAGGATGAACCGCGTGCTGAACGGCGACGTCGAGTCCAACCCCGAGTCCGTCTTGACTTAACCAATGACTCTCAAACTGGAGCG
>DATNIV010000521.1:0-9062 GCA_035604255.1 Telmatospirillum sp.
AGGATACCGAACCCCCACATCGCCAACCAGAGCCAGCCGATGCTTCCCGCTGTCTTGTCACGCTGAAATTTTTGCCGCCACAATCCCCAGGCGCAACTGGTAAGCCCCCCGATGGGTGCCAGCCACATCCAGGCGACAACGGCGGCGTGATGAGTTTCCAGCCAGCCGACCCCAAAACATATCACCCAAATCACACCCCATAGCATCAGCATGGGGGCGCCAGCCTCATACCCCAAAGCCATGCGCGCGCGTTTGGCGACGTCGTCGATGGACGCCAGAGCTTCGGCGGCTTCATCGGCTGTGATGGTCATTCCATTCTCCCCTGCCCGTTGCCGCAGCCAGCCACCAAAACAAATCTTTCTGGCGCCACGCCGCCTATCGAGAGGGAGGACGGCCAGTATTGACGCCAAAGATTTTCCGCGGCAAGGCAGCAAAGGAATCCGGTTACAGCCAGCATTCCAGCGAGACTCTGCCGATTACGATTTACAAAACCAAGCATCACCCCCCTTTCATTCATCCAGATAACTCTATACCACAGAGAGAAGCTCTGCACAACAGAGTTATCTGCATCTCTTACTCCAGATCATTGATGCTCCGTCCTTGCCATCCCCCGCCAGGCGTTGTAGGCAGACGCCATGTACTGGGGTAAAATCATCGGGGCCGTGCTGGGATTCGTTCTCGGGCATGGATTGTTGGGAGCGGTGACCGGCGTCATTGCCGGGCATTGGGTTGACCTGCGCCTGCGAGCCAAACGGAAGCGCAAAAAAAACGGCACGATTCCCTCAAAAGCCGACGCGGCGGAACGCCAGCGGATATTTTCCACATCCGTGGTCAATTTGGCGGCCAAGCTGGCCAAAATCGACGGTGCGGTGGTCCGCGAGGAAGTGGATGCCTTCAAGGCGGAATTCACCATTCCCCCGGCGCAACGCGCCGGAATTGCCGCCCTTTATGACGAGGCCAAACGCGACGCAACCGGTTACGAAAGTCACGCCCAGCGTTTGGCCGAGACCTTTTGCCGAGAGCCCTCCGTACTCGGCGACGTCCTCGATTCGCTGCATCGCATCGCCTTATCGGACGGCCCCCTCACGTCCGAAGAAAAGGTCTTCCTGAAGCGAGTCTCCTCGCTCTTCGGATTTGCCGAGCATCCCTTCGCCGAACGCTTCGCCGAAGTCACGGAAAGCGATCCTTATGCTGTGCTTGGGATTGCGCGCGGCGCGCCGTTCAGCGAAATCAAGGCGGCCTGGCGGCAACTGACCCGCGAGCATCATCCCGATACGCTGATGGCGAAAGGCGTATCCGACGACCACATTGAATTCGCCACGAAGAAAATGGCATCCATCAATGCCGCCTATGACCGCATTCGCAACGAACGGGGAGAAAATTAATGGCGCCACCTCCCTTGCTGGCCCTTCGGGACGGCTTTGTCACCTTCGGCGGACGCCCCCTGTTCATGGGTGTCACGTTGCAGGTCGGACGTGGCGAAAAATGCTGCCTGGTCGGACGCAACGGCAGCGGAAAATCGACCTTACTCAAGGTTCTGGCCGGGGATGTGCACCTCGATTCCGGAGAACTGTTCGTGCAACCGGGCATCCGCCTGGCCTTCCTGGCGCAAGATCCGGCGATCGAGTCTGCGACCATCGCCGACTGGGTCGCCACCGGATTGCCGGAGTCGGAACGGGATCAACGCTACCGTGTCGAATCCATGCTCGACGCTCTCTCGATCGACGGTGCGCGGTCCCCGGCCAATCTGTCGGGCGGCGAAGCACGACGGGCGTCGCTCGCCCGCGCCTTGGTCGGCGAACCGGATGCGCTGTTGCTGGACGAACCGACCAACCATCTCGATCTGCCGACCATCCTATGGTTGGAAAGCCATCTCGCCGCTTTCAAAGGAGCCCTGGTGGTGATCAGCCACGACCGGGCCTTCCTCTCGGGCGTCGCACGCCAAACGCTTTGGCTCGATCGCGGACTGGTCCGGCGGAATGAAAACGGTTTTGCCAGTTTCGAAAACTGGCAAGAAGAAACCTATGCGGCGGAAGAGGCCGAACAAGACCGCATGGACAAGCGACTGGCCGCCGAAACCCACTGGCTGCATCGGGGCGTGACGGCCCGGCGCAAGCGCAATATGGGTCGCTTGCGCGCTTTGCTGTCGCTCCGCCAGGAACGCGCCGACCGCATCAAGGTGCAAGGGTCGGTCAAATTGGCCGTCGAAACCAGCGACATGTCCGGCAAACTGGTCATCGAAGCCAAGGACGTGAGCAAAGCCTTCGGCGATCGTGTGATCGTCAAAGGCTTCAATACGCGAATCAGCCGCGGCGACCGCGTCGGGCTGATCGGTCCGAACGGCGCCGGCAAAACGACTCTGCTCAACTTGCTCACCGGCGCCCTCGCGCCCGATTCCGGTACGGTCCGATTGGGAACCAATCTGCTGGCCGCAACCTACGACCAGCAACGCACCCAATTGAATCCGGACGCGACGGTGTGGGATAGCCTGACCGATGGGGCCGGCGACAGCATCTCGGTGCGTGGCACGCCGCGCCATGTGATGAGCTATCTGCGCGATTTTCTGTTCGAGGACCGCCAGGCCCATTCCCCTGTCAGATCTTTGTCGGGCGGTGAGCGAAACCGATTGCTGCTGGCCAAACTGTTGGCCAAACCATCCAACCTCCTGATCCTCGACGAACCGACCAATGATCTCGATATGGACACGTTGGATCTGCTCGAAGAAATGCTCGCCGATTATGACGGCACGCTTTTGCTGGTCAGTCACGATCGCGATTTCCTCGACAGGTTGGTCACCAGCGTCATCGCCGTGGAAGGCGACGGCCGTGTCGACGAATATGTCGGCGGCTATTCGGACTACCAGCGCTGGAAGGCCGATCCCGTCGCGCCGCAAGCGATCAAGAGCGCCGCCGCCGCTCCCGGCCGAACGGAGCGGCCGAAAGCCGTGACCAAACTGTCTTACAAAGAACAGCGGGAACTCGACGAATTGCCGACCCGCCAGGCCGCACTGCATGGTGAAATCGACCAACTGGAAGCGGAATTGGCCGACCCCGGACTTTATGGGCGCGACCCGACGGGGTTCGCGCGACGCAGCGAGCGCCTGGAAAAGGCTCGCGAGGCGCTGAGCGTGGCCGAAGAGCGGTGGTTGGACCTGGAAATGAAAAGAGAAGAACTGGCAGGCCGGTCATGACATGGAAGGACACTCTTTGGGCCACGGTAGTGATCCTGGCTTGGGGGTTTAATTTCGTCGTCGTTAAAATTGGCATGGCGGAGCTCCCGCCCCTGCTGCTGACCACGTTGCGCCTCGCTCTCGTGGCCGTCATGGTCGTCCCCTTCACACACCGCCCGCGCGGCAAACTGGGGCTGATCGCCCTTCTGGCGCTGCTTCTCGGCGCCGGACATTTCGGGCTGCTGTTCATCGCCATGCGCACGATGGATGCGGCCAGCGCGTCCATCGCCATCCAGTTGACGGTTCCCTTTTCGGCCCTCCTGGCAGCCCTTCTCTACGGCGAAAAGCTGGGCTTGCGTGGGATCCTCGGCATGGCCATGGCCTATGCCGGCGTGGCGCTGCTGGCCGGGGAGCCGCATCACCCCGATCTCTTCTCCATGCTGTTGATCGTGCTGTCGGCAGCCTGCTGGGCGTTGGCCAATGTGGTGATCAAGCGTATCGGGCCGATTCATCCTCTGACCTTGACCGGTTGGATGGCCCTGGCGGGATTCCCGCAACTGCTGATCCTGTCCTTCCTGTTCGAAGACCATCAGATGCAATGGATCAGGAACGCCGGATGGATGGGCTGGGGCGCCGTCGCCTACACCGCCGTGATCGCCTCCATGCTTGCCTACAGCCTGTGGTGTTGGCTGATCGCCAAATACCCGGTCAACAAGGTCGTTCCCTTCACCTTGCTCAACCCGGTGATCGGCATCGCCTCGGGGGTTCTCGTGCTCGGCGAGCCATTGGGATGGCACAAATTGGTCGGCGGTGGGCTGACCGTATTGGGCGTCGCCGTCATTCAAATCCGCTTGCTGCGCCTTTTCGTCCGCATGCGAAGGATCTAGTATTCTGACTCCAACGCTTGATTCCCTCGTCATTCCCGCGAAAGCGGGAATCCACGACCCAGAAGGCATTGGGAACCCATGGATTCCCGCTTTCGCGGGAATGATGAATGGGGGTGCTTTCCGTTGGTGTCAGAACACTAGCCCCCATCAGGCACCTCCCGAAGGCATTCACCTTAAGATGTTGTGGCACACGGTGAATTCGGATGAGCGCCGCAGGCCATCACTTGGCACATCCGGCGACAGACGCGCGACAGGACAGGGGAATGCCTGCGGCGCAGTCCCTTATCGGCGTTCATCCGTGCTTATCCGTGTTCATCTGTGGTCCCGGACCCCGGCGCGGGCGGCGGGAATGCCTTTAGGGACAAACCGATGATTGTCCAGGACCATCCATCCCCTAATTTCGATCGGCGCCCCGCCGACGTGCCGATCGACATGCTGGTTCTGCACTACACCGGCATGCCGAGCGCCGAGGCCGCGTTGGCGCGCTTGACCGATGCCGCCGCCGAAGTATCCGCCCATTATCTGATCGACGAAGACGGTACCTGCTATGCCCTGGTCGCCGAGACCGATCGGGCCTGGCACGCCGGACGCTCGTCCTGGCGGGGGCAGACGAACGTCAACGCCCGCTCGATCGGCATCGAACTGGTCAATCCCGGACATGAATTCGGTTATCGTCCCTTCCCGGCGCCACAGATGACGGCCCTGACGGTCCTGGCAAAGGATATCCTCGCCCGGCATCCGATCCCGCCACGCAATGTGGTCGGTCATTCCGACGTCGCCCCCTGGCGCAAGGAAGATCCCGGCGAACTGTTCGATTGGCGGGCGTTGGCGGTCAAAGGGATTGGTCTCTGGCCGGAAACGGCTAAGTCTCTTGATCGCGCGCCAGCGCCCGACGGGGATTGGCCTGCGGCGCTCAGCCGCTTGGGCTATGACGTCGCCGACCGGGACGGCAATCCGCCCGGATCAGGCCGACAGGCGGCCTTGGTTGCTTTTCAGCGGCATTTTCGCCCGACGTGCTTCGACGGCAAGGCCGATTCTGTAACAAATACAAAACTGAATGTCCTTCTGCGTCTGGCGGAAGAGACCTTGCCTTGAATTCGCCACGGTGTGATGGCCATCACACCAATTACGCAAAAGTATTCGTTTCCGACAATGCCGATTTTGACTGATAAACCACCTTGGCGCATTCGCCTCTTGCGCCCGCCCTCCGGATTGCCTAGCTTCCCCCGGCGTCAGATGGCCGGATGGCCGCTCCCCGGGAAACCGGGGGGAGGAAAGTCCGGGCTCCACGGAAATACGGTGCCGGATAACGTCCGGCGGGGGCAACCCTAGGGAAAGTGCCACAGAAAGCAAACCGCCAGCCCAAGCGCACCCTTCGGGGACAGCGCCGGCCGGTAAGGGTGAAAGGGTGCGGTAAGAGCGCACCGCGCGCCCGGCAACGGGAGCGGCACGGCAAACCCCACCGGGAGCAAGACCAAGTAGGGACGGTATGTCGGCGGAAACCCTTTCAGGGCTAGGCCGACAAGGCGCATTTCCGCGCTGCCGTCCGGGTCGGTCGCGAGAGGCGTCCGGTAACGGGCGTCCCAGATGAATGGCCATCCATCCGCCTTCGGGCGGGGGACAGAACCCGGCTTACAGGCCATCTGACGCAATTTTTTCCCCACCCACGGAAATCCCATGCCATCCCATGGGACCACCCCCGAGTCCAGATCGAACGAAGGAGGAACAACCTTATGAGGGCGTATCCACTCTTCTTTTTAAGCATCTGCAAAAAAACACTTTTTGGCATTTGAATGAATTTTTGAAAAAGTCCCTTCGGCATTGTAAGAAACTGGCTTTTCCCATTGTTTTACTATGAGATTCCATTGACGCCCATATTTTCCCATGTTATCCCATAATGACCCACGAGAAGCCACCACCATGCCCGGATGGTGACTTGAGCGTGGAGCCGGTGAAACAAGGGGCTTCGGGGCGGACGACAGATGGCGCTGTTCGTATCCACCTTTACCAATAAAGTCGATCGCAAGGGACGCGTATCCGTCCCGGCGTCGTTTCGTGCCGCCTTGTCCAATCAGATGCCGCAGGGCATCGTCGTCTATCCCTCCTTCACCTCAGCCGCCATCGAAGGATGCGGCAATGATTTCCTTGAACAACTGGCCGACAGCACCACGGCGGCCTTCGATCTGTTCTCGCCGGAACAAGATGACCTCAACACCTTGATCTTCTCGTCGTCGCATCAACTGGCCTGGGATCCCGAGGGGCGCGTCATCCTGCCGGAAGAAATTCTGGCGCATGCCAACATCACCGAGCAGGCGGCTTTCGTCGGCAAGGGACGCACCTTCCAGATCTGGGAGCCTGAGGCGCTGAAGAAGCATACCGCGGAAACCCGAGCCCGCGCTGTAGAGAAACGTCTTCAGATCGCCTTGCGCATGCCGGTGGGTCAATGACCGCGGCGCCGCACATTCCCGTCTTGCTGTCCGAAGTCGTCGCCGGGCTTGCCCCAAAAGCCGGCATGATCTTCGTCGACGGCACATTCGGCGCCGGCGGCTATTCGCAAGCCCTGCTGGACGGCTCCGACTGCCGTGTCTTCGGCATCGACCGGGACCCGTCGGCGGTGGCCCGCGGTGAAGAGCTGTCCAAACGCTACGGCGGACGACTGACCATTTTGGCCGGGTGTTTCGGTGACATGGAGGCCCTGTTGGCTGACCATGGCATCGACAAGATCGATGGTGTCGCCCTCGACCTGGGCGTTTCCTCCATGCAGATCGACGAAGCCGAGCGCGGGTTCTCCTTTCAAAAGGATGGACCGCTCGACATGCGCATGGAGAAAGCCGGCGCCAGCGCCGCCGATATGCTCAATTCCCTGGCCGAAGCGGATCTGGCGGATATTTTCTGGCGCTTCGGCGAAGAGCGGCATTCCCGCCGCATCGCCCGCGCCATCGTCACCGACCGCAAACTGGAGCCGTTCACCAGCACGCGCCAATTGGCGGAGTTGATCCGCCGAATCGTCCCACGCTCCAAGGATGGCATCGATCCCGCCACGCGTACTTTTCAAGGCCTGCGCATCGCGGTGAATGATGAATTGGGGGAAGTCGCTCGTGGCTTGATCGCCGCGGAACGGCTTCTGGGCACAGGCGGGCGTCTCGCCGTCGTGTCGTTCCATTCCCTGGAAGATCGGGTGGTGAAGGACTTTCTCAAGAAGCGGAGCGGAGCGGAGGCGCTTCCCAGCCGGCATGTGCCGATATCCTCCACGCCCCAGCCCCCCAGCTTTCGGTTGCTGACCAAGAAACCGCTCCTCCCCGGCGCTGCTGAAATGGCCGCCAACGCACGCGCCCGCTCATCACGCCTCAGGCTCGCCGAACGAACCGCTGCTCCGGCCTGGCCGGCGGCGGAAGGTCGGGCATGATGCGCGCGGCAACCATCCTATGGGCCATTCTCGCCGCAGCCGCCGGCACCAGCCTGTTCATGCTGAAATATGAAGTGCAGGCCCAGGAACAGCGCCTGTCCAGCTTGCGCAAGGACATCGTCGAGGCGAAGGAATCCATCCATGTTCTGAAAGCCGAATGGAGCTATCTCAACGATCCCTCCAGGCTGCGCGAGCAGGCCGAACGGCATCTGGGACTGCATCCGCTGAAACCGAGCCAAATCGTCGCCATTGCCAGCTTGCCGATGAACGACGCCCGCCCCAGCGACGCCCCCCTCGCCCAAGGCCCGGTGGCGCCCCTCCCGGCGGCGCCAACCGTAACCGCGCCCCTGCCGCCTCAGGTCATGCGCAAAGCGCCCAGCGCGCCAGTCAAAGTCGCGCCGGTGCCAGCGCAGCCCCCGTCACGCGCGACAACCAAGCCTGCGCGTAGCATGACCGCGGCGAAAACGCTCCCTGCCCCGGCGGTCACGGTCGCCACCGCGAAACCGGCCCCGAAGCAGCCCGTTAAAGCTCCCGCCATCGCCACAGCCAAGCCGGCTCCGGCCACACAAGCCTATAGCGCTCCCTATCCCACTTATGGCAACGCCTCGGAAAAGCCGAGCGGCGCCAGCACGGCGAACAGCGCCGGCAATGTCATGGTGATCAAATCGCCGGCTTTGGCCGATCCTGAAGTGGCCAGCACGCGGGTGCGGCCATGATGCGGCTGTTCAGTCCCCGTCCGACCCTTTACCCCGGGGAAGACGCCGAAGATGTCGGCACCGTTCATCTCGACGGCGCCCGCAAACGGGCCATCGAAATCGGCAGAACGCGCCTGATCGTCACCGCCGCCATGTTCACTCTGGCCTTCTGCGTGATTGCCGGCCGAATGGTCGATGTCACCGTGCTCAAATCCGTTTCCGTCCAGCACGCGCGCCAGAACAAGGGCAGCGATTTGGAAATCGAACGAGCCGATGTGGTGGACCGCAACGGCGTCCTTCTGGCCACCAGCTTGCCTTCGGTATCGCTCTACGCCCACCCTCGCGAAATCACCGACAAGCCTGATGCCGCGAAAAAAATCGCGCATGTGCTGCCCGATCTCAACGCCAATGATCTGCAAACGAAACTACAAGGCGACAGGGCTTTCATCTATCTGCGCCGCAATCTGACGCCGCGCCAGGAATATGAAGTCAATGCGCTTGGCATTCCCGGGCTCTATTTCGAAAAGGCGGAAAAGCGGATTTACCCGCAAAGCGAACTGACGGCGCACGCCGTCGGCTTGACCGACCTCGACAACAAGGGAATTTCCGGCATCGAGAAGACCTTCGAGAACGAACTCAAGGTCCGCCATGACCCCTTGCGTCTTTCGCTCGACGTTCGGGTGCAGACCATCCTCAGGAACGAATTGGCCAGGACGATGAGCGACTTTCACGCCATCGGCGCCACCGGCATGGTGATGGATGTCCGCACCGGCGAATTGATCGGCATGGTCTCGCTGCCGGATTTCAATCCGAACAATCTGGCCTCCGCCACGCCGGAGGCCATGTTCAACCGGGCAACCCTTGGCGATTACGAAATGGGCAGCACCTTCAAGCTGTTCAACACG